>CABQGZ010000223.1 GCA_902463835.1 uncultured Lachnospiraceae bacterium | reverse complement strand
ACAGCGCTGGCAGCAGCTATGGCGGGGCCGGGGGATGTGGCTCATACGGCGGCCATGTATGCCAGGCATGTGCCGGAGGGTTACAGCCTGTTTCAGGCAGAGACCGTAGATAACCGTGGAATCAATCTGCCTACAGTTCCGGCGGAGGAGAAGGATGGACTTGTCTACGGAAATGATTTCTTAAGTGATGTCAGGGTGCGCAGAGCGATCAATCTGGGAATCGACCGGGATACGCTGATCGCCCATGTGCTGCAGGGCTACGGAACGCCCGCCTACAGTGTATGTGACAATCTGCCCTGGTATCAGGAAGAATCACATATCGTATATGACCCGGAGGGCGCTGCCGCGCTGCTGGAGGAGGCCGGATGGAGAGAAGCGGAGGACGGTATGCGAAGGAAAGAGGGCAATCAGGCCGCATTTACGATTCTGTTCCACCCGGAGGATTCCGTCCGCCAGGCTCTGGCGGAGGAGGTGAAAAACCAGCTGCGGGAGTTTGGCATTGAAGTGACCACAGAGGCCGCCGGCTGGGATGTGGCCTACGATAAGGCCCAGAGCCAGGCCCTGGTCTGGGGCTGGGGGGCGCATACCCCCATGGAATTGTACAATCTCTACCACAGCCAGAAGGGCGGCTATGCCGAATATTCTCCCTACCGAAATGAGACGGTAGACCAGTACATGGAACAGGCCTTGGCATGTACGGATCTGGAGGAGTCCTATGAACTCTGGAAGCAGGCACAGTGGGACGGAACTACGGGCATTACCCAGGAGGGTGACATCCCCTGGATCTGGCTGTGCAATGTGAAGCATCTGTACTTTGTGAGGGATGGACTTACCATAGCAGAGCAGAAGCTTCATCCCCACGGCCACGGTTGGTCCCTGGTGAACAATGTGGATCAATGGGGGTGGAAATAGCGTGAAGATGGTTAACGTGAAGAGCGTTTTTGAAAATTTGCTGCGGGCAGTGCTGCTGGTGATAGGAGTCAGCATTGTGACATTTTTTCTGGTGAGCCGGTCGCCTATCGATCCACTGTCAGCGAATGTGGGTCAAGCAGCTTTGGGCACCATGAGTCAGGAGCAGCTGGAAAAGCTGGAGGAATACTGGGGAGTGAATACGCCGCCGGTGACTCGTTTTCTTCACTGGGCCGGTGACTTTATCCGGGGAGATATGGGTACATCCCTGCTGTATCGCCAGCCGGTGTCTCGAGTGATTGGGGAAAAGCTGGCCAATTCCCTGCTTTTGATGGTCACGGCCTGGCTTCTTTCCGGCGTGATGGGATTTTTTCTGGGGGCAATCGCAGGCATGTATGCCGGAAAATGGCCGGATAAGCTGATCAATGGCTATGCGGTGTTGATGGCCAGCACGCCCGTCTATTGGGTGGGACTGTTGCTGCTTCTGGTATTTGGCGTCTGGCTTGGCATCTTTCCCATAGGCTTTGGCGTGCCCATCGGTCTGGAGGCGGAGGAGGTCACGCTGCTGCAGCGCCTGCATCACGCGGTGCTGCCGGCGTTGGCTTTGAGCGTGACCGGAACTTCGTCAGTGATCCTTCACACCAGAGAAAAGATGGCGGAGGTTATGGAGAGCGATTATGTATTATTTGCGAAAGCCCGGGGGGAGAGCAGGCGGAGAATCCTGTTTGGCCACGGCGTCCGCAATATCCTGCTGCCGGCGGTGACGCTGCAGTTTGCCTCCATCGGCGAGATCTTTGGCGGCTCTGTACTGATCGAGCAGGTATTCTCCTACCCGGGGCTGGGCCAGGCCGCCGTGAGCGCTGGGCTGGGAAGCGATGTTCCGCTTCTGATGGCGATCACCATCATCAGCGCTTTGCTCATCTTTGCCGGTAATTTGACAGCGAATCTTCTGTATGGTGTAATTGACCCGAGAATCAGAAGAAGGAGGAGCGGGTGATGGTGGTGAAGCGGGAAAAAGAGAGGACTACAGTGTGGGAACAAAATGAGAAGCGAAGAACCATCATTTTACTGGGAGTGCTTCTGCTAGTGTTGCTTTTTATCATGATATCAGGCTCTCTGTGTTCCCAAAAGGCGCTGGTTTCAGATTTTTCACAGACAAATCTGCCCCCCTGCCGGGCACATCCCTTTGGCACAGACTGGCTGGGACGTGACATGCTGGCCCGGACGCTCCGGGGGCTGTCCTTAAGTATGATCATCGGTACGCTGACTGCAGCTGCCAGCGGGGTGATTGCCCTGCTCCTTGGCGGAGCGGCGGCAATCCTTGGAAAAAAGGCGGATGCTGTGATCAGCTATCTCATCGATCTGATCATGGGAATCCCGCATATTCTGCTGCTGGTACTGATCTCTCTGGCTTTGGGACGAGGCCTAACGGGTGTTGTGATCGGAATCATGGTGACGCACTGGCCCTCTCTGACCCGTGTGATCCGCGGGGAGATCCTGCAGCTGAAGGAAAGTCCTTATATTCTGGTGGCGGGAAAGCTTGGAATGGGAAAAATACAGATCGCAATCCGCCATATGCTGCCCAATGTGCTGCCCCAGTTTTTGACGGGAACCATACTGTTGTTTCCCCATGCGATCCTGCATGAGTCCAGCGTCACATTCCTGGGCTTCGGACTGTCCGCGGAGCAGCCGGCCATCGGCATCATTTTGTCGGAAAGCATGAAATACCTGATCATGGGAAACTGGTGGCTTGCGGTATTTCCGGGGGCCATGCTGGCGGCGGTGGTGTTATCATTTCAATATCTGGGGAATTCCATCCGAAGGTTTGCAGATCCGGCGGGGGCACATCGATGAGGGCGCCTGCCGGCAAGGGAAGGACTACCGGAGGATTGCAGGAGGAAGCAAGTATGGAAGCGGGAAAAAAGACAGCGCTGACGCCGGTGTTACAGATTGAAAATTATTCCATTACCTTTGAACAGTACGACGGCGGTTGGAAAAAGAGAACCCTCACGGCGGTGAAAAATCTGAATTTGACTGTGGCGGGCGGAGAGGTGGTGGCGGTAGTAGGAGCCAGCGGCTCAGGGAAAAGCCTTCTGACCCATGGGATCCTGGGGATTCTGCCTTACAATGCATCCATGCAGGGGTGTCTGCGTTATCAGGGAGAAGAACTGACTCCGAAGCGGATACAGTGCCTGCGTGGAAACGAGATTGTTCTGATTCCCCAGAGCACCTCCTTTCTGGATCCGTTGATGAAAGTGGGAAAGCAGATCTGCCAGGGAAGCAGAGATTCCGCCGTGAAAGAAAAAATGCGCAGGCTGCTGAAGGAGTATCATCTGGAAGAATCCGTGGCGGAGAAGTACCCCTTTGAACTTTCCGGCGGTATGACCAGAAGAATTCTTCTTATCATGGCACGGATGGGAGAACCGCAGCTTGTGATTGCAGATGAACCCACGCCGGGACTCCATAAGGAACTGGCTGCTCTGGCGCTGGGACATTTACGGGAACTGGCGGATCAGGGGGCCGGGGTACTTTTGATCACCCATGATCTGGAACAGGCCCTTGTAATCGCAGACCGGCTTGTGGTATTTTATGAGGGAGAGACCATTGAGGAAGTGCGGGCGGAGGATTTCCGGCAGGAGGAGACACTGCGGCATTCGTACACAAAGGCGCTGTGGCGGGCGTCGAAAATGCTGGTTTGAGAAAGGAGCCTACTATGATATTGGAGGCAAGAGATATTTCATTCCGATACGCCGGGAGCATGCGCAATATTTTAGAGCATTTTAGTCTGCAGATCAAAAGCGGCGAGATTCTGGGCCTTATGGCGCCAAGCGGATATGGAAAAACAACCTTATGCAAACTGCTTGCAGGATATGAGCGTCCGCAGAAAGGTGAAATTCTGCTGGATGGAGCGCCTTTTGCGGAGAAAAAGGGATATTGCCCCGTGCAGATGATCTGGCAGCATGGGATTACGGCAGTGAATCCGAAAATGCGAATGAAAGAAATCCTGCAAGAAGGAAAAAAAGTGCAGGATAGAATTCTTGAAAAGCTGCAGATCCGTCCGGAGTGGATGAATCGCTTTCCGTCAGAGCTATCCGGCGGGGAATTGCAGCGGTTTTGTATCGCACGGGCACTGGGAGACGACACAGGGTTTTTGCTGACAGATGAGATAACAGCAATGCTGGATCTGATCTCCCAAAGTCAGATCTGGAACTTTCTGATGGAGGAAGCCAGAGAACGGGAGCTTGGTATCCTGGCGGTGAGTCATAATTTGGATCTGCTGAAGCAGGTGTGCACCAGGATTGTTCGAATGGATGCGAGGTAGCGTTTCGATACGTTTGACAGAATAAGAAGTGTATCGTTGGGAAATATGGGACAGCACAGAAGGGTGCGAACCGAAAAGGAGGCAGCAACATGGACACACATGAAATATTGGAACAGGTAAAAAAAGGAACCTTATCCATAGACGAGGCCGAGGGCATGCTGCGGCGACAGCCCTTTGAAGATTTAGGATATGCCAAGCTGGATACGCATCGGAAGCTGCGCTCCGGATTTGCGGAGGTGGTCTTCTGCAGCGGCAAGGCGGATGAGCATTTATTGCATATCGTTGGCAGACTGATAGAGGAGGAGGGAGAAGTGCTGGGAACCAGAGCCTCTAAAGAGCAGTATGAGCTGATTCGGGGCAGTCATCCCCAGGTGACATATGACCCTATTTCCAGAATCCTTAAGCTGGAGAAGCCCGGGAAGACCAGAATCGGGAAGATCGTGGTGTGCACCGCAGGGACAGCGGACATCCCGGTGGCGGAGGAAGCGGCCCAGACCGCAGAGTATTTTGGAGGCTATGTGGAGCGTGTGTACGACGTGGGCGTGGCAGGGCTTCATCGGCTGCTGGCCAATGTGGAGAAGCTTCAGAGCGCCAACTGCGTGGTTGCGGTGGCGGGGATGGAGGGAGCCCTGGCCAGCGTGGTGGGCGGACTGGTGGATAAGCCTGTGATCGCAGTCCCCACCTCCGTGGGCTATGGAGCCAGCATGAACGGACTTTCCGCGCTTCTCACCATGATCAATTCCTGCGCCAATGGAATCGCGGTGGTAAATATCGACAACGGCTATGGGGCTGGCTACATTGCCACACAGATCAATCGGATGGGCGCGGCGTAGAGCGCGCAGGCAAACAGAGATCTATAGAATTAGGAAGGGACACAATATATGGAGCAGAGCAATGGATATCAATTCAAAGCTGAGAAGCTTGGAAAGCGAATGGAAATATATACCGATCAGGATTGCATGATTGCTTTTTCCGGTGGCGTGGACAGCAGCGTACTCTTAAAGCTGGCCAGCGACATGGCGAAAAAAAAGGGAACAAGAGTCCATGCAGTCACCATTCAGTCGGAACTGCATCCTTTGGGGGATCTTACAATCTCTAAGCGAGTGGCAGAAGAGATCGGAGCGGAGCACCACATCATAGAGATTCAGGAACTGCAGGAGGCAGGAATCACGGAGAATCCCAGGGACAGATGTTATCGCTGCAAAAAGTATCTGTTTACCCGGGTCATGGAGCTTGCAAAAAGCCTGGGTGTCTCCGTGATCCTGGAGGGAACCAACGAGGATGATCTGCATGTATACCGTCCAGGAATTCAGGCAGTGAGAGAGCTGGGGATCAAGAGCCCTCTGGCAGAAGCGGGACTGACCAAGGCGGAGGTGCGCAGACTGGCCGCTGAGCTGTCGCTCTCCGTGGCGTCCCGCCCTTCCACCCCTTGCCTGGCCACACGGTTTCCTTACGGAACAAGGCTTTCTCTGGAAGAGATGGCAAAGGTGGAGCAGGCAGAACAATTCCTGCGGCAAAAGGAATACGCCAATGTGCGCGTGCGGGTACACGGGAGTGTCGCAAGGCTTGAGGTAGACCAGCCGGAATTTGCCAGGCTTCTTCTGGAAAAGGATGCGGTGATCAGCTATCTGAAAAGCCTTGGCTATCGGTATGTTACGTTGGATTTGGAGGGATTCCGGTCAGGAAGTATGGATAGCGAGCAAGCCAAAAGCTTCTAATTTTGATTTGACAATATTTGACTTGTATATTACAATACACATGTAGAAAAGTGCTACCTAAAACGGTAGGACGGTTTGTCTTCCATCAGAGAGTACAAGCTC
>CABQGZ010000222.1 GCA_902463835.1 uncultured Lachnospiraceae bacterium | reverse complement strand
GTATGAGATGCAGCCGGAGATGGGGGTCAAGGTCAGCAAGATTGTGAATCTGGCGGATGATATCAAGCTGAATCTGGCAGCTTCCGATATCCGTATCGAGGCTCCTATTCCAGGAAAGGCAGCAGTTGGCATCGAGGTGCCCAACAAGGAGAGCGTCATGGTGCGGTTCCGGGAGATGGTGGAGGCCCAGGAATTCCAGAATCACAAATCCAGTATCTGCTTTACCGCGGGCAAGGACATTGCGGGCCAGGTGGTGGTGGCGGACATCGCCAAGATGCCCCATCTGTTGATCGCGGGCGCCACGGGAAGCGGAAAATCCGTGTGTATCAATACCATTATTATGAGTATTTTGTACAAGGCCAATCCGGAGGATGTGAAGCTGATCCTCATCGACCCCAAGGTGGTGGAGCTGAGTGTCTACAATGGGATTCCACATCTCTTCATTCCAGTGGTCACCGATCCGAAGAAGGCTGCAGGCGCATTGCACTGGGCCGTGGCAGAGATGACGGAACGCTACCAGAAATTTGCGGAATATCAGGTGCGTGACTTAAAGGGCTACAATCAGAAGGTGGAGGCCATTGAAGATATTGAGGATGAGACAAAGCCCCAGAAGCTGCCTCAGATCGTCATTGTGGTGGACGAGCTGGCAGACCTTATGATGGTGGCTCCCGGGGATGTGGAAGATGCCATCTGCCGTCTGGCACAGCTGGCGAGAGCCTGTGGAATCCATCTGATCATTGCCACCCAGCGGCCTTCTGTGGATGTTATCACCGGACTGATCAAGGCCAATATGCCCTCCCGGATCGCATTCTCCGTATCCTCCGGCGTGGATTCTCGGACCATTCTTGATATGAACGGAGCGGAGAAGCTCTTAGGAAACGGCGATATGCTGTTCTATCCTCAGGGCTATCAGAAGCCGCTGCGGGTTCAGGGACCCTTTGTCTCCGATACTGAGGTGGAGGCGGTGGTAGACTTTTTGAAAAAGCAGAGCACTGTAGTGTACAATACAGAAATCGAGGAAAAAATGAACAGTGTCTCCAGCCAGGGAGCAGGGGGAGCCGCCGGCGGCGGGGATGAAAGGGATGCCTATTTCGTGGATGCCGGCAGATTTGTCATCGATAAGGAAAAGGGTTCCATCGGCATGCTGCAGCGCTGGTTTAAGATCGGCTTTAACCGGGCAGCCAGAATTATGGATCAGCTGGAGGAAGCCGGAGTGGTGGGACCGGAGGAGGGCACCAAGCCAAGAAGAATACTGATGAGCATGGAGCAGTTTGAGGAATACGTGGACGAGTACGTCTGATATGCCAAGCAGAACGAAGTAATATGCAGGCGGATTCGCCTGAATATATAAAAAAAGCAGTACACTTAAGGAGGAAGAAACATTGAAGACAGATATTCAAATCGCACAGGAAGCAGAAATGATCCATATCCGGGAGGTGGCAGCACAGCTGGATATCTCCGAGAATGACCTGGAGCTGTATGGAAAATATAAGGCCAAATTGTCCGATGAGCTGATGGAGCGTGTGAAGGGCAACCCCGACGGAAAGCTGATCCTGGTGACAGCCATCAACCCAACTCCGGCCGGTGAGGGAAAGACAACCACCAGCATTGGACTGGCCCAGGCCTTTGGAAAGATGGGCAAGAAGGCAGTCCTTGCCCTGCGCGAGCCCTCCTTAGGTCCCTGCTTTGGAATCAAGGGCGGCGCCGCAGGCGGCGGTTATGCTCAGGTAGTTCCCATGGAGGATCTGAATCTTCATTTTACCGGAGATTTTCATGCCATCACCTCCGCCAACAATCTTCTGGCAGCGCTGCTGGACAATCACATCCAGCAGGGAAATCAGCTGGGCATCGATCCAAGACAGGTGGTCTGGAAGCGCTGTCTTGATATGAACGACCGTGTGCTGCGCAATATCGTGGTAGGTCTTGGCAACAAGATGGATGGTATGGTGCGGGAAGATCATTTTGTGATCACTGTGGCGTCTGAGATCATGGCAGTCTTATGTCTGGCCGACGACATGGAGGATCTGAAGAAACGTCTGGGACGGATGATCGTTGCGTACTCCTTCGAGGGAAAGCCGGTGACTGCGAATGATATTAACGCTACAGGAGCCATGGCGGCGCTCTTAAAGGATGCGTTAAAGCCCAATCTGATCCAGACCCTGGAGCACACGCCGGCCATCGTACACGGCGGACCATTTGCCAATATTGCCCATGGCTGCAACAGTGTCCGGGCCACCAAGACGGCATTGAAGCTGGCGGATTATGTGATCACCGAGGCCGGCTTCGGCGCGGATCTTGGCGCGGAGAAATTTTTTGATATCAAATGCCGTATGGCTGGCCTGAAGCCGGATGCAGTCGTGCTGGTAGCCACCGTGCGTGCGCTGAAATACAACGGCGGCGTGCCCAAGGCGGAGCTTAGCACCGAGAACCTGGAGGCTTTGAAGCGAGGTATTGTGAACCTGGAAAAACACATTGAAAATCTGCAGAAATACAATGTTCCGGTGGTTGTGACTTTGAATTCCTTTATCACTGATACAAAGGCGGAGACAGACTATATCGCACAGTTCTGCCAGGAGCGCGGCTGTGAATTCGCGTTGTCTGAGGTGTGGGAGCATGGCGGAGAGGGCGGAATTGCCCTGGCGGAGCGTGTGCTCGCCACTTTGGAGGAGAAGGAGAGCCATTTTGCGCCGATCTATGGGGATGAGCTGAGCCTGACGGAGAAGATTGAGACAGTGGCTAAGGAGATCTACGGTGCGGATGGCGTCACCTATACACCGGCTGCGTTGAAGGAACTGAAACGGATCGAGGAGCTTGGCATGAAGCACTTCCCGGTATGTATGGCCAAGACACAGTATTCTCTATCGGATGATCAGACGAAGCTTGGAAGACCTACCGGCTTTACTGTGAATGTTCGGGAGGTTTACGTATCGGCAGGAGCAGGCTTTGTGGTAGCCATCACGGGAGCGATCATGACCATGCCGGGATTGCCCAAGGTACCGGCAGCCAACAGCATCGATGTGGACAATGAAGGAAAGATAACAGGGTTGTTCTAAAATGCGGCAGTATATGGATACGTGCCACTGGCGATAAGACGATCCAAAAGAGTGATAAAAATAGGGCTTATGGAGGATGACATGGCATATATTATAGACGGAAAAAGAATTTCACAAGAGATTAAGGATGAGTTGAAGGAGAAGGTTGCTGTATTAAAGGAACAGGGGAAGATGGGGGCGCTTGCGGTAATCCAGGTGGGGGATGATCCGGCCAGCAGCGTCTACGTGCGGAACAAGAAGAACGCCTGTGCCTATATTGGCATTGAGTCTCTATCGTACGAACTGCCGGAGAGCACCACACAGCAGGAATTGCTGGAGCTGATCGGCCAACTCAACGGGGATGACCATGTGAGAGGAATCCTGGTGCAGCTGCCTGTGCCTGAGCACATCGACGAGGATGCCATCATTCAGGCCATCAGTCCGGCAAAGGATGTGGACGGCTTTCATCCCCAGAGCGTGGGAGCTATGACCATCGGCCAGAAGGGCTTTTTGTCCTGCACCCCGGCAGGTATCATACAGCTTCTGAAGCGTTCCGGTATTGAATTAGAGGGAAAGAACTGTGTGGTCATCGGACGGAGCAATATCGTTGGGAAGCCTATGGCATTGCTGCTGCTTCGGGAAAATGCAACTGTGACTGTCACCCATTCCAGAACCAGGAATCTCAAAGAAATCTGCAAAAACGCGGATATTCTTATAGTTGCCATGGGAAGACCACAGTATATCACTGCGGAATATGTAAAGGAAGGGGCGGTTGTCATCGATGTGGGAATCCATCGGAATCAGGACAACAAGCTCTGCGGAGATGTGAAATTCGACGAGGTGGAACCCCTTGCGTCAGCTATAACACCGGTGCCCGGCGGCGTGGGCCCCATGACCATTGCAATGCTGATGAACAATTGCGTGGAAAGTATTAGTAACAGTTCAGCCATAGTCAACAAAACGGGCGAATCATGTTTGCATGAATGAGCACGTAAGAGGATGAGATATGAAGTGTGCAAAGTGTGGTACGGAAATAAAGGTGGGGTGTATCTATTGCTCCACCTGCGGCCAGGAAGCCCAGATTGTATCGGATTCCGGCCTGCTGGAGGATGAACTGCTGCGGGAACTGCTGCAGGAAAAGGCCAGGAAGAGCCGGTCAGCGGAACAGCAGCGGAGCCAGAGAAGCCAGGAGCAGAAGCCGCAGGCGAGCCAGAATCGTTCGGGGCAGAAGCAGCCGGATAAAAAAGTATCCAGGCAGAAGCAAACAAACAAAAAGCCGTCTGGACAGAAGCATCTTCCGCTGATCATTTCACTTTCCTGTCTGTGTGCTTTACTGATACTTAGTATTACGCTGATTATGGTTATGCGCAATCAGAGAAGCAACTCTTTTGAGTATCAGGTGCAGAAGGCAGAGGCTTGTGTTTCGGAGAAAAATTATGCGAGAGCATTGAATTTTTACCAGCGGGCCCTGGAGATGAAGGAGGACGATATAGAGATTCGTCTGGCTATGGTTGATCTGCACATTCTTATGGAGGAAGAGCGGACAGCCATCAGTATGCTGCAGGAGATTTTGAAGATGGATCCTGATAATGCATCCGCATATGAGAAATTAATTGCGGTGTACCATGACAAAAAGGATTACGAGGCCATTTTGGAATTGAAAAAAGGTGTCACGGACAAGGAACTGCTGAAACTATTTTCAAATTATGAGGTTGAGGTTCCCACCTTCAGTAAAACTCCTGGGACTTACACGGATACCTTGACCATTGAAATTCTTGCGGAGGAAAAGTATAAGATCTATTATACTACAGACGGATCCGATCCAGTTGAAAAGGGGAAGGCTTATGAGAAGCCTGTCGAGATAGAGGAGCAGGGCACTGTGAAATTGCAGGCAGTGTGCTGTAACGAATATGGAATCTACAGTGAAGTGGCAGATGGGGAATTTGTGGTGGCTTTTGAAAAGCCGGAGATGCCAACTGCGTTTCCGGACGGCGGAGATTTCACAGCGCCCGCTACGGTTGAACTGAGTACGACTGTGGAGGGGCATATCTACTACACCTGGGATGGCACGGAGCCTACCGCAGAGTCGGAGGAGTATACTGCTCCCATAGAGATTCCGGAAGGGAACAATATTCTGTCTGCCATTGTGGTGGATAAGCATGGAATGATGAGTGAGGTACTGAAGTGCAATTATAAGTATTTGCCGTAGGAAGCTGCACAGAATTGCAGGCGAAGGGACGCCCCGCAGCAAGAGTATCCCCATGGGGATACTCTTGCTGCGGGGCTGTGTGTTAGCAATTTTGTGAGCTGTGAGAAGATCTTGTCAACAGTTTAAGACTGTGTTGTTAGCATTTTTATTAGCAGTTAGTGTATGGAAGTCTTGTCAGGGCTTCGAAGCTGCATTTTACGGCTTCCTCGGATATGGTGCAGTCCAGGATATAAATTGGAATATTGAGAAGCAGCAGGTTCAGAAGCTCCAGGGTGAGACCTGCTGCTTCCTGCGTCTCGGGGATGTAGATCTGCCTTAGAAGCAGTGGGAGACTCTCGGCTGGTTCCAACTGGCGGATCTTATTTTCTTTGCTCTGGCGGAGAAAGCAGATGCCTTTCAGGCTGACACTGCGGTTTTTCTGCCAGCGTTCCTTGCCGGCCCAGGGAGTGCCGTGGATGCGGATATCCATTTCAGCGGAATCGTTTCCTGGATCGATGGAGAGAATGGGTTTGTCGCCGTTGATGATATCTACTTCATTGCCCAGATATTTTTTCCAGAGCCGGATGTGGGTGGATTTGCCTGTGCCGCTGGGAGCGGTGAACAGGTAGGCGTTGGGGCCATAGGAGATGGAAGCTCCGTGCATCAGAAAACGATTGTAGGAGGGAAGGGTTAGTGAAATCTTTCGCAGAGCGGCCAACGTCTCCAGATATTGTGGGGTATAGGCCATATCCTGGGTGTTGGTCTGCTCCGCCAGGATGTCTTCTTCTGTCAGCGCAATGGAAAAATCTGCTTTTGTATCTGCGATGAGATAATCTCTGCAAAAATCTCTTAATTCCGGATGTACGCTTTTTATCTG
>CABQGZ010000221.1 GCA_902463835.1 uncultured Lachnospiraceae bacterium | reverse complement strand
CCTAAGATATTAGATATTTTAAAAAGAAGCTGAGGCACTTTCGTGCCACAGCTTCTTCTCTATGCCATCTGTTCCATACAGATTATCTGTTCTTTTTCTTCTCAATATCTTTATTTCCGCGAATGTACGCCGTTTCTCATTTTCTCAGAATCAGCGGCAGCGCCTCCGACAGCAGGTCATACTGCTTCATACACAGGGAATTGAAACCGCTCTTGTGGATATTTCCACCGTTAATCCCCACTGCCGCAAAGCCAGCCAGACGGATGGACATGACGCCCGCCGCCGAATCCTCGAAGCCCAGTACCCTGCTCTTCTCTTCTTCCAGGATCCCCAGCCCTACCTTCGCCGTCTCAGAATACAGCCACGGATGGGGCTTCGGCGCCAGCTCTCCAATGGTGCCCGCCTGCCCTTTCCGGAAAGTGGTTCCGGCCGTGATCACCGCGTCGTAGAACTCCAGTGGATCTCCCATCTTCAGGGTCTTAAACGCGGAGAGGATCTCCGGCATGGCCTTGTTGTAGAGGCCTGAGGTCACAAGTCCGATGCGGACGCCGTTTCCTTTTACCTCCTCCAGGAATTCCTTTAAGCCAGGGGCCGGTGTGAAGGCTCCCTCTCTTCCTCTTCCCTCCAGGATCTCCTGCATCTCATATTCCGTGATGGCAAAGTAGATCTTTCTCGCATCTGTAATGCTCTTGTCCGGGCAATACTTATCGATACAGTACTGTAAGTGTTCCGACACCGAATGGCCAGATACATAGGGCTCGTCCGCCGCCTCCAGCGTAAAATGGGGATTCCCCATCAGCTTTGCCATGGTCTGTTCGATGATCCACATCCAGAACTCCTCGCTGCGGACGCTGGTGCCGTCCAGATCCATGAGGATGGCTGTGGCCTTTCCTTCGTAGCGTGCCTCCGGCACTCTGTACCAGGCCGGATAGCCCATGGCAGACTTCACATAACACATGGTCTTGTCTGCGAAGGATACAAATTCCACTTTTCGGTCCAGGGGCGTATAGATCGCCTTTACGCCGTCTCTTCCGGCGGCAAAGCTGCCGTCGGAGGTCTCATTTAATTCGATCATATCGGATACCCGGCCGATCCCGGGATACTGCTGTTCCATTCTAAACTTCCTCTCTTCTACACGATCTTTTTCCAGGTCTCGAATACCTGGAATACATTCTCCGGCTTCGTCCCGACACCGAAGTCACACTGGGCGATACAGCCGCCGTCCGCCCACAGTCTTTCCTTTACTTCCCGCACCGCTGCTTCCACATCCGCCAGCGTGCCAAAGGGCAGTATGTTCTGCCTGTCGATCTCTCCCCAGAAGGTGATCTTCACTCTGAACTGCTCCAGCTTATCCAGCCCCATGCAGAAGATCTGGGCATTGAGCGCATCGATCCCGATCTCGATCAGATCTGGTATGATGTCCAGGATATAGCCGTCGGAATGCATGAAGATCTTCTTGTTGTGCTTCCTTGCGATGGCGGCGTAGTCCGCATACAGCGGCTTGAAGATCTCCCGCCACAGCTTCGGCGAGATCAAGAGGCTCACCTGGGTTCCCCAGTCATCCTGGATGAACAGGCCGTCCACCTCTGTCGCCGCCCACGCTTCCAACTCCTTACAGAAAAACCCATGTACCTTCTGGATCGCCGGCTCCATCAGCTCCGGCTCCATGCACAGATCCATCAGCGTCTTTTCCGTTCCTGCCAGGAACTGGAGACGCTCAAAGATCCGCACGGAGGAACCGGCCAGCACGAACTGGTCCGTGTTCCTGCAGTATTCATTAATCGCTTCCACATCCAGATCCAGGAACTGCTCCGGCAGCCGAATTTCCTCTGTCTCTTCCCATTCGTCCGAGACGATCTGGGCCTGCTTCACCTCCCCGATGATCCCGGGGAACTTGTTCTCGAATACGCAGCCCCATTCGTCCGTATAGCTCCCCACCGCGTAGGGATCACCCTTGCATCCGCTGTCCCGGTTCAAAAAGCGGGGACACCAGACGATATCATCCGGATATTCTTCCTGGATCCGTCTGCTCTCCTCGGGGAAATTCTCCATAGTCCAGGGAACGTTCCACACATGGCGTGCCGCCCTTTCTGGTTCCGCAAATTCCAGGGTCTTATATACCAATGTTCTTGAATCTTCCATCATGTTCTCCTTTCGTTCACTCCGCGTCAAACCGGTACATTGCCAGCCCGTTCTCCACCTTCACCGCATCCGTCAGAATATTGCAGGTGGACAGGATAAAGCCCGTGGGGCCTGCCGTTTTTACCAGCTTCTGCACCTCTTCCCTTACCTCCTCGGGCGTTCCGAAGGGCAGCAGCTCGTTCAGATCCACATTTCCGATCAGACAGATCCGGTCGCCGTAAGTCTCCTTCACCTTCGCGATATCCATCCCTGCAGAGGGCTGCAGAGACTGGATGGCGTTGAAGCCGCAGCGGATGATCTCCTCGATCTCATTGAAGAGATAGCCGTCGCTGTGGAAGATCACCGGCACGTCCTTATGCGCTTTGATTCCTTCCACAAGCAGCTTGTAGTAGGGGTACGCCACCACCTTCATGGTCTCCGGCGGCAGCAGGAGCCCTGTGTTAAAGGCGATGTCATCCGTCACCAGGATCGCCTCCGCGCCGTTGTCCAGAAAGAGCTTCGCCCGTCCCAGCTCGAACTTCATCAGCTTTTCCGCCAGCTGCGCCACCAGCTCCGGATCTGTCATACAGTAGCACATGTAGTCTTCCATGCCCAGGCACCAATCCAGCGCGCTGACCGGCCCGTTGATCTGGGAGACCAGGAAGAGATCCGTATTCTCCCTGTAAAAATCCAGTAAGTGATGGGTGGCCACCGACAAGTCTGCCGGCTCATAATCCTCCACGTCCTCGATGTCCTCCAGAGCCGGCTTCAGCATCTGGAAGCTGTGGGGCGTCTCTTTAAATATGTCCCCGTAAGGGCTCTTGTAGATGGGATACCCGTCTTTGGCATACCCTACAAGCTCTCGCGGGAATTCGTGCATATCCACAAAGTCGATCCCCAGCTGTTCCCGCACATAGATCTCCTTCTGAAGCGCTGACATGGGCGTCTCCACCCCTTCATGCTTCAGAAAGTCCGCGATAAACCCGCCTTCAATGGCGATCTCGCCCCGTGGGATCCGGTCCACCGGCTGACGGCGCAGCGCCGCCAGCATGCGTTCTTTTTTTGTCATTTTCTTCCTCCTCTAAAGAATGTCGGTCTCACCTGCCAGAGTTCGGCAGGATCTTTCCTTGCCAGGCAGAATGCTTTCTCTATTCCACGATCATCTCGTACGTCTTGATCTCATTCACTCCCGCTGTCACTGTGAAAGCATTGTCCGTAGTTGCAATTCCTGTATTTTCTACAGCTCCCTTTTCCATGCGCTCCTCATTAAGATTGCATTCCACGATTCTCTGGACAATCACCCCAGGCACGGTAAGTCTTGCCTCCGTGGTGATGGGTCTGCTGGTGGGATTGTAGACCCTCAGGATCAGGCTGTCTCTGTCCTCGGCCTTCTTGAAGGCGGACAGCTGCAGGTTCTTATCTGCGATCTCCAAGAAGCCCTGTTCCGTCGGCAGGGTTCCCGGTCTTCCCCCGGATACCTGATACGTCATGACCGGAGCGTTCAGCTTCCTGGCCTCCGCGTAAGTCTCTGCTTCCTCCCAGTTCCCTTTATGGGGGTAGATGGCATATTCATATTCCATCTTACGCTGGAGCTGGCTTCCCATCTTGCCCGGGAACTCTCCCACGGCCTCCCACCAGGTCACGATCATGTTGCCCATGGCTCGGAACAGTGTAAGATACAGGGTCTGGTCGTCTCTTATCTCGTATTCTGTGAAGCAGTTGTTCACAATGCCAAGCCCCTTCTTCTCATCGCTCACATCCGCGAACATCTGCATGGGCAGCGTCTGCATCTCCGGGTAGAACCGGCCGTCCGCATCCTTCACCGGATGGGCAGGGCGCTGATCCACCACAAAATGTCCCGCTGTGTCCACGGTCCTTGCGTCGATGCCTGTGGGGAATGCCACCCGCAGCCGGTGGTTTTCCACGTTGTTCTCCACTACGGTGCGGATCTTCAGGCTCTTGGCTCCTTTTTCCAGGGTCAGGTAAGATAGGATCTCAAAGGGCTTCGTCTCTGTGCTCCGTCTTCCTTCTCCCCGCACGCCGCACTTGGACTCGTACCCTTTGGCCGGCAGCTGCATGTGGTAGCGGATTCCCAGAGTCGCGGACAGGGGACCGTTGTCCTCGCACCACACATCCGCCGCGTCAGTCAGGGTCGTGTGGATCTGGTTGTGGTAGGGCGGATAATAAGCCCAGTAGTTCCCCACATCTCCCGCATCCTCAAAGTAGTGCAGGTTCTCATATACTTCGCCGGTGTTCTTATCCACCATACAGATGGTTCCGTTCCCATTCACCGTCACCTTCAGGTTCTCATTCTCCAGCACGTTGTCGGAGGCGCAGATATCGTTTCCTTCGGACTGCCGCATCTCCATCCAGTAGTAATGGGTCCTGGAGAAGCTGCTCTTGGGCTCCAGTGTGAGCACCTTATAGCCCATGGCCGGGATCTTCCCAGTCTCGATGTACATCAGATGGCGGTCCGCCGCGAAGGGCCAGGGCCTTGCCTCCAGATCATGTACCGGGAAGTCCTTTTCATCCCGGGAGATCTCCTGCACCTTCAGTTCCCTGCCCTGGGCGTCATGGGCCGTCATGCTCCACACGTTTTCTTCCCGCGGTGTGGTCACCATGACCTTGCAGACTTCCTCCGCCTCATAGGGTCTGGGATTGAACACCACCAGCACCTGCTTTCCTTCGTATCCGCTTCCTAAGTCAAGCTGCCGGATGATCCCGTAGGCCGCTTCGTCGCAGAGCACCTGTCCCATCTCAATGGCCTGGTTCAGCCGGTATTCTACGTCGTCGGCCGTCTTGTCCTGGGTCACTCCGTTGATGGAATCATGGGGATGGGATTTGATCAGGTAATCCCAGGCCTTTTTCAGATAGCCCTCCTCATATCCTTTTCCCAGAAGCAGGTTCACCGCCATGAAGG
This sequence comes from uncultured Lachnospiraceae bacterium, assembly GCA_902463835.1. GTDB lineage: Bacteria > Bacillota > Clostridia > Lachnospirales > Lachnospiraceae > 14-2. Next base: position 1,068 of record CABQGZ010000221.1, on the reverse strand, counting down.
GCTCCGCCTGGCGGATCAGGAGGTTTTCCGCTTTTTTGTTCAACAATTTCAGGTACATGCGGGAGGCCAGGGCGTTGCCGGAGCAGTCGCAGGCGGGGCCGTCCCGCAGTTCCCCGTGTACGGTGCGCAGGGCGTCCTTGTCCAGCACTTGGTGCATCCGCTCCGCGTATGCCTCCAGACGGGTATTGACGAACTCCTCCTCCGGGAATATCTCCTTCAGATCCTTCAGCATATCCGTCAGCTCCGGGTGGGGCGTGGAGAAGTCTGTTCCGTTCAGATACAGGCGGTCGTTCTTTGCCACGGTGGCTTCCGTTCCTTTCTCCGCGTCGAGAAATCCTTTGTGAAGCCATTCCTTCTCATAAGCTTCCTTGGACACCGCCATGAAGAAATCCTCGTCCGCATGATCCATGGAGGCGTTGTGCACCGCCATGCCGGAGAGCTTGGGGCGGTAAGCGAATTCACTGCTTAAGCAGTTGACGCCGTATTTGCCGTACAGGTATGTATAGAAATAGAAGTTGGCTCTGGCGTTTTCCCCCAGTCGGGTGGTGAGCACCCGGGTGCCATCCGGCCCTTCCCACATGAACTCGCTCTCCGGGGCACGGTCCTTCGATACCTTCTTGGCACAGATGATAAAATCGATCCCGAACTTGTCATACAGCTGTGGGAACTGGGCCGTCTGACCCCAACCAAAGGAGTTGTAGCCTACCTTCATGCATTTTCCATGGGCTTCCGAGGCGCGGATTCCTTTTAACAGGTTCCGGACCAGACACTCCCCGTCCAGGGGATAGAGATCGGGCAGGGTGTACCAGGGGCCCACCGCGATACGTCCCTCTTTGATATATTTTTCTACTTTCTCTTTGTTCTGGGGGCATACCTGCAGGTAGTCGTCGATGGGGGCCGCCTGTCCGTCCAGAAGGAAGCAATGATACTCCGGATTCTTATCCAGGGTATCTAACAATTCATCCATAAATTCAATCAGCAGCATCCGGTTCTTCCAGATGGGATACCGCCATTCCCGGTCCCAGTGGGTGTGCGGAATCACGTAATTTATTCTCTTATCCATAATAT
>CABQGZ010000220.1 GCA_902463835.1 uncultured Lachnospiraceae bacterium | reverse complement strand
CGTTGTCGTTTTTGCCAACAAATGATGTGCCATTGTTGCCATGATATCACCTCACAAGCATAGATTTCTTTGCCAGTGTTGTTGCTCGGTCTGTGTCCCACTGCTTATTCACAATTGTCCGCAACCTATCTCCTAGCATTTGGCCGACAATGCACGGGAACGCATTTCCTACTTGTAGGCACTGGTTGATGATAGGTCCAACAAACTCGAATTCATCTGGGAAAGTCTGAATCCGCGCAGCTTCCCTGATTGTCAGCGTGCGGTTTAGCGTTGGATGTACCGGAAGCGCGTTGTGTCCTGGAACAATGGTAGGGGCAGGTTTCTTTCTGTCTAATCTAAAGAATACGTGACTGAAATTGGATACTGGCTTTCCTGTTTTTGACCCTAGCTTCAGATGCTCAGGAAGAGTATCGATATCCATTTTCTTTCCTTCTTGAATATATGAGAACCGTTCAGTCACAACCTTGTTATGCTTCGGCGGCTGATGATTTTTATACTTACCATATGTACTTTCATCTGCCAAATCGGCAATTACTTCGTCTACGGTACGATATGGTAGTTGCCAAGACTCAGGATTCTCATAATACTTTGGTTTTGGCCAAGGAAAAGCGAGATCTGTCTTTGTCCCAATCAGAATAAACCTATGCCTTAACTGTGGTGCGCCATAGTCAGCCGCATTTAAGACACGATGCTCTGTACGGTAACCGTTCTCGTTAAAGAAATCCTCGACGGCTTTTACGTATTCGCCATTCCTGGCAGACAAAATAGCCGGTACATTTTCCATGATGAACCATGGAGCGTCTGATTTGACTACAATATTGGCAAAGGCAAACACAAGGTTATTCCTTTGATCCTGAGAAACATCCCAACTTTTGGTATTAACAAAACGCCTATTGCCAAAAATCGAGAAACCCTGACAAGGAGGCCCGCCAACAACAAGGTCAACGTGTGCATCCTTTAATCGCTTTGCAACTAACTCCTGATTCTCTTCTGTGGAAAGGTCTATTTGCAAGCATTCATGCCCGAAATTCTTCCGATATGCTTCTACGGCATAATCGTTCCATTCAGCGCCCAAGACGCATTCCAGTCCTGCTTGTTCTAACCCTCTAGTGAAACCGCCTGCACCGCTAAACAGATCTCCAAACTTTAAAGTTGCTCTCTTGGCTTTGCTTTGAATCCCGGAAAAGTCATTATCAGTATTAACATAGAAAGACTGGTCTGGCTGAATTCCGTCGTATTCAATCCCATCGATATACATATCAACACAATGGGCCAGTTTAGCGGCCATCAGCGGAGGTACTGCATTTCCGACTTGGATACACTGAGACCGTCTATCTCCCATAAAGATATAATCATCTGGGAAAGTCTGTATACGTGCCGCTTCTCTTGGGGTAAGGCTTCTGTTCAATGTCGGATGAACAGGCAGGGCATTGTTCCCAGGCACAATGGTTGAAGATACTTCGTTTCTGCTCAGTCTTGTATAGGTGTTGCCAAAGTTTTTACGTCGAATGTCTTCGGGTAGAAACTCAGGCTTGGGCAGTTTCCCACCTTCTGGAATCAACTCATATCTTCTAACCACAATGTCGGAGTGATTAAGTGCGATATGATTAGGGACTTCTTCACCCTTATCAGTAAGGTCATTGATGGCTTCCCCAACATTTTTATACGCTGTAATCCTTCCGAAAGAGTCTGCATTAAAAACCGGGAAAAGGAACTGTTTGTCGAGCATAGTCCCAAAAATGATGATTCTTTCACGCTTCTGCGGAACCCCATAATTAGAGGTGTCTACTAAAGCGTAATGCAGATTATATCCAATAGCCAAAAAGCCTTCGATAACCTTCTTGAAATATCTTCCTTCAAACATGGTTCTAAGCCCCTTGACGTTCTCAAATAAGAAGCATGTCGGTCTGATTGCGTCAACGATTTTCACATAGCTCTCAAAAAGCATATTTCTAGGATCAGCGGAATTCTTATTCCCCATATTTGAGAAGCCTTGGCAAGGAGGTCCACCGATAATTACAGACACCTTCTTATCTCCAACATATTTTTTTATCTCGGAAATCGACAGTGTCCTGATATCTTCAAGAAGATATGGCTCATCTGGATAATTCAATATGAATGTCTCTTTAGCTTGCGGCATTATATCAGATGCCAACAAACCATGAAATCCAGCCTCATTAAAACCAATATCTAACCCGCCGGCACCAGTGAATAAAGAGATATAGTGTTTTGCGGTGCCGCTCATAATTGCCCCTCCAATTCGTGCCTGATATCGAAATCAATACTTTGTCTCTTGCAAAAATCATCGATAAGCTTCATCGTCTTGTATGTGGGCTTCGTTTTGCCGGATTCCCATCTGTTGACTGTAGCAAACGACACCCCCAGTTCCTTTGCAAAAGCTTCCTGGGAGAGAAAGCACTTCTGACGAATTGCTCTTATATCATCACAGAAACCCATTGGGCACCTCCATCTACTTGCAAGGTTATAACAGCATTATAACATGGAGCTATGATTTTTTCTACCCCTTTCGAAAATTTTCCGAGAGGGGCTTTTTTCATTCTTCGATTCTGCCGAGATGCTTTGCGATGAGCATTTGGAAATTCTCTTCATCCATGCTCTGGGATTTCAGCAGCTGATGGATCTCTACAAATTTATCCAAATACGCATTGAGGGACCAGAATGGTGTCTGATTTCCACCCACTTCAGCATCTATCACCTTGTCTCTTGTTTCTTAGTCACTGACCATATCCTCAAGAGGATTCCAGAACGAAGGAAAATATGCTGCCCAGTCTTATGAACTTCCCCGGCTGATGCGTCTCATCGGCACACTAGTTACCTTCCTCGACGGAATACGGTGTCAGTTTCGCCGCCCCGCATAATACGGCTCTCGTGATGAATTCTGCAGCAGACTTTGCCGCAATCGCACTGCCGCCCTGATTGCCCATGAGCCAGTCAATGAAAACGCCGAAGTAATGGGCAATATCAAAGATATGCTCAATGGTGAACCTTTTAACGCCCGTATTGCAAATGGCATGGTTGAAGTTTGGCTGCGACATACCGAGCGCCTGTGCCATTTTTTCCTGTGTCATGGAGTTATTCGCCGTAAGCGCCGAAATATTCGAGATCAAAATATCAGTATTGAGCTTTTTCAACATCTCCAACGCTCTTCTTGCAGATTTTCTGTGGAAGGGCTTATTTTTTTCGGCCAATGTGTTCATTTCTGTCCAGATGGGTCTATGAAAAGAGAATTTCAAAAATCAAGGGACCAAATGCACTTCTCGTGTCTGGTGGTAAGTGAGCGGAGGAATTTTCAAAGTTTTCTGTCAAACCGTGATTTCATCTCCAATGGGTAACAGGACCGGAATTTCTCCCGTGCGGAAGATTTCGGGATCGTCCGCAAGTTTTTTCTATAAAACCGTCCCGTTTTGCCTTTCTCGTGGCCTACCTATAGAAAGGTCCTGAAAAACAGGGGTTCGATTTTCCTGTTTTCGTGGCCTACCTGTGAGTGAAGGACTCTTTTCTCTGATCGGGCACAAACATAATATCAAAGCCTGATTACGTATAAGGGCCGGGATACATATCATATTTCACCGCTTAAGCGGGAGGTATGACTGTACCCTAGGATAAGTGCGCCCTTTTCGTAATCAGGCCTTATTCTGCGGCGGTGCGTTCCGGCTCTTTTCGTTCTCGGGCGGGAAGGAACACACCGTGAAGATACGCTACAACGATCCGTATGGATCACCCTTTGAACTCATCATACCGAACGGAGAGCCGGAGGCGTTAAAGGAGATCACTAAGTATCTTAATGAGAATGCCCGGCACATCCGAAATGCCGAATGTCGGGAAGCCTATCACACTTTATACCATCTTGAGGCACTGGACTACGAAGGCAACTCCATTGCCTATCTCGACACACCGGAGCACATCGTTATCCGAAAGGAGGAAACCGAGCATATCCGAAACACACTCACGCTACTGACCGAGACGCAACAACGCCGCTTATCATACAGCGGCTCTATGAGGACAACATCGACGGAAAAATATCCGACGACCGTTTTTCCCGAATGTCCGCTACCTACGAAACCGAGCAGAAACAATTGGAAGCAAGAGTCTCAGAACTGGAGGCGGCCATTGCGGAGGCTCGGGAACAACGCCTGAATGTAGATTCCTTCTTGGGAATGGTGCGCCGGTATGCGGACATTACGGAACTCACAACAGAGATCATCCGCTCTTTCGTGGAGAAGATTGAGGTGAAGAAACCGGAGAAAGTCCCCTGCACACGGACAAAAAAGCAGACCCTGGTCATCTGGTGGAACTTTATCGGCGTAGTCGATATCCCACAACAAGAGCAAAAAGAAACGGCATAGCCTACATGATCGTAAGCTATGCCGTATCCTTTTTGAGCACCTTTCGTCCTTAAGTGAATGCGGCCTTCAGCTCCCTCCCTTTGTCCCCTGCTATTCACTACTCCCCCTCGAACATCATCCTCCCTACGCAATCCCCCTTGCGCGGCAGGTAGCGGATATGCTTCATGCTCTCGATGTAGTGCGCCGGGATGCGCAGCTGCTTGCGCAGGTAGTTTTCGATCAGCTTCGGCATCCCCTGCGTGGCGTACTTACCCTTGCGCACGTCCTCTGAGATCATCCACGGCAGACCGTTCTCCCGCCGCTGCTTAGGCGGCGTATGCTGCCGCAGCAGGTCGTACACGTCCTCCCGGAACGTGAGAACACCCTCAAACGCCATGCGCCCCCGCTCCACGGCGTCCCGCTCCGCCCCCGTCCATGCGTCGGAGGCCAGCCGCAGCCCCATGCCCTTGATACGCCGGTACGCCGTGTGCAGCGGCGGCACATCGGACGGCAGCGGGTCGAGCCGGTCGGTGGGATACAGAACGCGCACCTCGAACATACCCTGCACGCCCTCCGGCAGCGTGAGCCGCAGCCCCATGACCTCCGCGTCGCTGTACGGCTCGGTATCGGTCTGGCAGTCCCGCTGCGCCCAGTAGTCCCGCAGCCACGCGCACACCGGCGCGAACCGCTCCTGCGGCACTTGCAGGGACACCACGCTTTCGCCGATCAGCGACCGGCTTCGCAGGTTATGACCGTCCGCCGCCATCGGTGCGCCGCATTCGGGACAGGCAAGGTCGGGCAAGTCCCATCCGTCATCCGCGTGGGCGTTGAAGATCAGGCGGTGACAGCTGGAGCAGTGGTAGTGGGGAGGCAGCGGGTTCACCGGCGTCGCGCCCAGCAGGTGTGCCAGCAGCGAGTCGTTGGTGCAGCCCAGCACCAGCATGTTTTCCCCGCCGAACGCCCGCCGCAGCGCCGCCGTGCAGTACCACATGGGCAGCAGCGGCCCGCCCCGCGTCAGCCGCTGCTCCTCCAGCAGCCGCCCGTAGATGGGGAACGCTCCCACGCCGTAATGCTCCTCCGTCAGCCGTAACAGAAAATCCTTTGTCATTGTACGCCCTCCTTGTCCGTTGTGGTAAGGGGCAGTATAGCAGACGGCATGGACAGGGAGTGTCACAGCAGTAAAGATCATGCTACTGTTTGCCGGAAAATCTATTGGTACATTCCGCACGGCCATAAAATTTAGCCTTATTTTTAGCCTTATAACTTCAAAATTTGATAATACAGCCCGGCAGCATTTAACAGCATGATTTCCTGCAAGCCCTGTATTTCCAACACTTCCCGGCATCGGTCAACACGACGCAAGACCGCCCCACGGCGATTCAAATCCGGGTGTCACCTCCAGATGAAAACCTCGTAACCATGCCGGTTACGAGGTTTTTCTTTTGTCCGCCAGGCCCCAAGCGGTGTGTAAAATCCTACTGGAGCATATCCGCTTCCGCTATACCGGCCCGTCGAGGTGTTCGGCAAAGACATTGACATATGGCTGCGGAGTCGGGGATCGTATGTAGAGCGCCTCCCGTGAGAGAGACCATCTTCATAAGAACGGAAGAGCGGAGATGCAAAGCATCTCCGCTCTTCTGTCGTCATTTTTCCCCTTCGAGCAGCATCCGCGCCACGCAATCTCCCTTGCGCGGCAGGTATTCGATGCGCTGCTCGCCGTCAAGTATGCACCTTGGCCGCGTTTACTTGGCGACGGCGCTGACGCCAGTCTTGTTGAAGCCGGGACTGAGCTTGCC
>CABQGZ010000219.1 GCA_902463835.1 uncultured Lachnospiraceae bacterium | reverse complement strand
GTAGGCGCACTTTGGTTGTCCTTGCAGGACTACCTACGGTTCGTTTTGACTTTTTCAGTGTTCTATACAACCAGCTTAGGGCAAAAAAATACCCCGTTGGTTTCCCAACGAGGCATCAAAGACGATTCTATTCTGTTTTCTGTAAACTGGTACCCGTTTATCTCCTGGTGACCATTTGAGTCACGGCTAATGTATCAAAAAAGCAACGCTCATCTCAGCAAATCAGACAAGCTGTATTCTCCTTTGGGGATATTTGCTGTTCTGCGATACTCTTTTATGGCTTTCACCAAGAGCTGAGGATTACTGAAATACTGCTTCACAAAATCATACGACTTCACATCATGCATCCGAAGATTTGTTTTACAAAATTCGCTTGCACTTTGGACAATAGAGCGGGAACTTGACCAGAACGGTATCTTCATACACCTTTGTTCTTGTTTTACCGCCACAGATCGGGCAGTGTACCCATCGTGACTTCATTTTAGAATCCATGATTCACACCTCTTTTCTTGCATCACAGCTCTGCATTGAATGTCAGGCTTTGCATATAGAGGCGTTTCATAATTTCTTAGTAACGCAGATAGGGTTTAGTATTTTACAAGTTCTGTGATATGTTCATATCCCTGAGAAATAATCGAGCGAACATGGTCATCTTTTAGAACATAGTAAATGGCCTTTCCACTCCTGCGCCAGCGAACCAAACCGTTCATGCGTAAAATTTGGATATGGTGAGAAACAGCAGACTCTAACATATTGAGCCTGGCAGCTACTTCAGTGACACACGCCTCTGAGGAACCGATCTGAAACAGAACCTTCATACGGGAAGGGTCCCCCAGAACCTTAAACAACTGTGTCAGGTTTTCCAGTTCCCGCCCTTGCGGTTCGCGGGGCCAATAATAATGCATTAGGAACCCTCCTTTCTGTTTTCGTCTCTCACGAAACCTTAAAGATTTTTCACAAACAGTGCCCGGATAGCATTGAGGACGGCGATGATCATTACGCCCACATCAGCGAACACGGCCAGCCACATATTGGCGAAACCCAGCGCAATCAGTACGAGGCAGGCCAGTTTTACGCCGATGGCCACCACGATGTTCTGATAGACGATGCCAAGGCACTTGCGGGAGATTTTGATTGCTTTGGAAATTTGCATTGGGTCGTCATCCATCAGTACTACATCCGCAGCTTCAATGGCAGCGTCAGAACCCATAGCGCCCATAGCAATGCCGATGTCTGCCCGGCGAAGCACCGGGGCATCGTTGATGCCATCTCCCACAAAAGCCAGTTTTTCTTTCTCCGGCTTGTTCTGGATCAACTGCTCCACTTTCTCCACCTTATCGGCAGGAAGCAGTTCACTGTAAACCTCATCCAGCCCCAGTGCGGAGGCTACACTGTCAGCCACCTTCTTGGCGTCACCCGTAAGCATCACGGTCTTGCGGACACCCGCAGATTTCAACGCCTGGATAGCCCCCTTGGAGTGGGGTTTTACAATGTCGGAAATTACAATGTGCCCGGCATATTTCCCGTCAATCGCCATGTGAATGATCGTCCCCACACTATGGCACGGAATAGCCTGAACCCCCAAACGATTCATGAGCTTGTCGTTTCCGGCCGCGACCTGGTGATCATCCACTGTGGCAATCACTCCGTTGCCGCTGAGCTCCTGAATATTGGTTACACGGCTGCGGTCGATTTCCATGCCATAGGCTTTCTGTAAGCTCTTGCTGATGGGATGGCTTGAAGCGCTCTCTGCCAGAGCGGCGTATTCCACCAGCTTGTGCTCATCCATCTCATTGTGATGGATCGCATTCACCTCAAATACGCCCTGAGTCAGTGTGCCGGTCTTGTCAAAGACCACGATCTTAGCCTGTGACAGGGTCTCCAGATAGTTGGACCCCTTCACCAGAACGCCCGCCTTACTGGCTCCGCCGATGCCTGCAAAGAAAGACAGAGGAATGGAGATGACCAGAGCACAAGGACAGCTGGCAACAAGGAAGGTCAGTGCCCGGTATACCCAGGTTTCCCAGCCTGCATCCAGTCCCATACCGAACATCCGCACCAAAGGAGGCAGAATTGCCAAGGCCAGTGCGGCATAACATACCGCAGGGGTGTAAATTTTTGCGAAGCGGGAGATAAAGTCCTCCGACTTTGACTTCCGGGAGGAGGCGTTCTCCACCAGATCCAGAATCTTGGAGACAGTGGACTCGCCAAATTCCTTGGTGGTCTGGATATGGAGCAAGCCTGTCATGTTGATACAGCCGGAGATGATCTCATCCCCGGTCCTGACCTCACGGGGCAAACTTTCGCCGGTGAGAGCGGCAGTGTTCAGAGTGGATTCTCCCTGCACCACGGTACCGTCAATAGGAACTTTCTCGCCGGGCTGTACCACAATAATGGTGCCGATCCCCACTTCGTCCGGGTCCACCTGTTCCAGTTTGCCATCCCGTTCGATATTGGCATAATCAGGACGGATGTCCATCAGATCACTGATATTCCGGCGGCTCTTGCCCACAGCATAAGACTGGAACCATTCGCCCACCTGGTAGAACAGCATAACCGCGATGGCCTCCAGATAGTCGCCGTTTTCATATATGGCCAGGGCAAGCGCACCCAGCGTAGCCACCGCCATCAGAAAGTGCTCATCGAAAACCTGACCGTTGCGGATACCTTTTCCGGCTTTTTCCAGAATGTCGTAGCCAATGACCAGATAATCCAGCATGAACACAGCCAGACGTATCCAGCGGCCTGCCGCGCCAAACACTTCAAATGCGCCTGCGCCCAGGACCTGCAAAATCAACAGTAGAACCGTAGCAGTCAGAATCCGCCACAACATCACTTTTTGTTTTTTGGTCATACCGGCGGAGGGCCGCGTGCCGATGATCTGAAGGATCACGGCCAGCAGAGCCACCACGACCAGCAGACCGTTGATGATATACTCCTGCATTTCGTTTTACTCCTTTCACGATTGCTTATTCGTTTATTTGTCTAAGAGAAAGAACGCCCTGCAAGCTGCCGCTCAACAGGGCATTTCGTTTCGCTGGCTTACAGGAAGATCTCGCAATCGGGTTCCACCTTCTTGCAGGCTTTGCGAACCTCCTGCATAACAGCCTTGGGGTCCTGACCTTCCTCGAACTCCACGTTCATCTTGAGGGTCATAAAATTCACCGTAGCGCTCTGTACGCCGCTGGTCTTGCAGGCTGCATCCTCCATCAGGTTGGCGCAGTTAGCGCAATCCACATCAATTTTGTAAGTCTTTTTCATTTTGAAAATCTCCTCTCCGAGTAGTAATTTTGTGTCAAACAATTAAATCATTATTTAACTGTATTTTCATCATACGCAGGAAAACCGTCCTCGGCAAAATGCAGCTTTTATCGGCACATTCCAGTCCCCTGATAAGGGCAACCCGCGCACTTCCCGCGATTTTCTTTTCGGCGTTTTACCATGCGTCTCAAAGACCAGATACAATATACCGCCAATACAATGAGTAAAATTAAAGATGCCATATAAACCTCCTCCATTTGGACTCTTTGCAAAAATAGCTTGCTTAAAGCACTACAAAAAATCCAATCTGGTACACTACAAAAGTGACAATCCACGCCACCAACAACTGGAAAATGGCGGTAAAACCCATCCATGCCCAACTTCCCGATTCCTTGCGGATAGTAGCCAGAGCCGCCGCACAGGGAATATAGAGCAGGCAGAACACCATCAGGCAGAAGGCATTGAGAGGCCCGAAGCCGATACCGTTCAATGCAGATACAAAAGCACTCATCCCCTCTGGAGAGCTGGCGTTGACAATGCCGAACAACACAGCACAGCTGGACACCACCACTTCCTTGGCGGAGACACCGGCAATCAGAGCCACGGCAATCTGCCAGAAGCCCAAGCCAATGGGGGCAAAGAAGGGAACCAGGCACTTACCAATCATAGCCCCGAAACTCTGTGCCATGTCCGGGGAATAGCCATGGGGACCAAAGTTCAGCAGGAGCCACATCGCCAGCGTAGCAATGAAAATCGTAGTACCTGCCTTTTCAAGATAATCCTTGACCTTCTCCCACACATAGATGGCCACCGTCCGGGAATCGGGCAGCTTATACTCCGGCAGTTCGATCATCAGGTAATTGACGCTCTTTTTCCGATCCAGCAGGTGGATGACGGCGGACACCACAATGGCAACCACAATGCCAATCAGGTACATGGAGTAAGCCATCAGCATGGCTTTGTCTCCGAAAAACATCTCGGAGAACAAGATGTAGATGGTCAGCCGGGCGTTGCAGCTCATAAATGGCGTTACCAGCATGACCTTGAAGCGGTCCCGCTTGCTTTCCAGCGCACGGGAAGCCATGATGGCGGGAACCGTACAGCCAAATCCCAGTAGCATGGGAATGAAGGCTTTGCCGGAAAGCCCCAGCTTGCTCATGATGCCCTCCATCACATAGGCCACACGGGCCATATAGCCGCTGTCCTCCAGTAGTGCCAGACACAAAAAAAGAATCAAAATATTGGGCAGAAATGTGACAATGGTGCCCACGCCGCCGATGATACCGTCCACCATCAGCGAGGTGAGGATTGTCCCGGCGTGAACTGCCGTCAGACCCCTTTGCGCCACGCCGGAGAGCCAGTCAATGCCCAGCTCAAAATACCCCTTGATCCAGTCGCCAATGGTAAAGGTCAAAAAGAAGGTAACGGCCATGATTCCCAGAAAGATGGGGATACTCCACACTTTGCTAGTGAGCAGTTTGTCCGCCCGCTCGGTGAGCAGATCCTGCCGTTCCTTGTGGAGCAGGACTTCACCGATGATTTCCCCGATGAAGTCATATTTCTGGTTGATGATGTCCGACTCATAGCTGCGGTCCAGCACCTGGGGAAGGTTCACCGGGTACTTCTCCGTAATCTCCTTATCCTCCTCCAGCAGCTTCAGCGCGTGCCAGCGGTAGTTCGTCAGACCTGGATAACGACGCTTCAGCTCCGGCATGATCTGGTCGATTTTGTCCTCGATTTCATCGGAATAGACCATGGCATACTCTGAGTGGTGATCGTGCTGGTGTTTGGAACGGACCTTATGGTGGTGGATCAAACAGTCCGGGTCGGTGCAATCCTTGTGGTGGGCGGCGGCATGGAGCAGAATATCTAGCCCACGGCGCTGACGGGCGGAGACCGGGAGTACCGGGATGCCCAGCATCTCCGGCAGACGGTGCAGGTCGATCTCCATGCCCCGCTTTTCCACAATGTCCATCATGTTCAGAGCCAGCACCACTGGCTTGCCCAGCTCCAGCAGCTGCAAGGTCAGATAGAGACTTCGTTCCAGCGCGGAGGCATCCGCCACATTGATGATGACATCCACCTCATCGCTGAGGATAAACTGCCGGGAGACGGTTTCCTCCATGGTATAGGAGGTCAGGCTGTAAGTGCCGGGTAAGTCTACCAGATGGATGGTAAGGTCGTGGTCCTTCATGACGCCCTCCACCTTCTCCACGGTCACGCCCGGCCAGTTGGCCACTTTCAAGTTGGCCCCGGTATAGGCGTTGAACAGGGTGGTCTTGCCGCAGTTCGGGTTGCCGATAAATCCAATGGTCATTTCCTGTTCACTCATGCACGTCACCTTCTTCCACTGTAATGTTTTTGGTAATGTTATACCCCAGGGCAAACCGGGTGCCCCGCAGTTTAATAATCAAAATTCCCTTTCCTTTTCGGTTCAGCACAGAGATGGCGGTCTGACGGGTCATGCCCAAAGCCTCCAAACGCCGCTCAAGCTGAAAGGGAAGATGAATAGCCTCTACCGTATAGGTTCGCCCAATCTGCACATCCTTCAAAAGCATCTTTCTCACCTCTCACCTTCAATTAAACGAATATTTAATCGTTTTGCTGGTATTGTAGGACAAGGATAATTGAAAATCAATGAGTGAAGCACAAGTCCTTCTGATCAGGAAAAAGAAACTTCCAAATGGACAAAGCCCAGAAAAATGGCCCCTCCGATCCTGCATCTATTGCAGAATAGGAGGGGCCATGATACTGGGCAATCACTATTTAAGTATGGCAGGAATTATCCCAAACTTTCTTAGCGTAACCATAAAGGGATTGGGCAGCATCCGTGCGGAGATAGCGGGCATCCAGTCCTCCAGGTCCAAGCCGGAAACGGTCCAGGGC
>CABQGZ010000218.1 GCA_902463835.1 uncultured Lachnospiraceae bacterium | reverse complement strand
TTCCATGGGAATCGTCAAGCCCTTGGGTGCCATCTTTTTATTTGCATCCCAAATCGTAGCTGCCGGTATGAAGCTCTACAATAAGAAGTCCAGCGAGGAGTTCTCTTCGTTTGAGCGAACCTATGCGATCGTAGTAGCTAACGCCATTATCTTTACTATCAAATCTATGATAGACCTACACGGTGATGTGCGAGCCTATGCGGCGCCTTTGGGAAATCCGGAATACGTGTTTGCACTGGTGATACTGTGCGTATTCTGTAGTATTGCAGCCAATCTTCTGGTGAATTATGCCTGCGGTATGATGAGCGTTACCAGAATATCCACTTTCAGTACCATTGCCACGATCTGCTCTGCTTTTGGCGGTGTGATCTTTTTGGGTGAGCCCATTACTTGGATTACATTTTTTGGTTCAGCGATCATCATCATTGGCATATGGCAGGTAACGAGGGATGCCTCATGAGCTACCTTCCCACAATTTAAAAAAGCGAAAAGAATCATTCCACATTATCTATAAAGAGTAATTAAAGGAGTTATTTGTTATGGAAAAAATGCCCAAAATTGCCTTGCTGCGTTGGGACGCCGATCAGATAAGCGATGTTCTGATGAAGCTGGAAACTCTTCCCGGAAACAGCACCAACCCCGATTCCTATCCCTTTGATGTTGCGCTGGTACACGTTAAGGGTGCAAACATGGACACAGTTGAAGTCAATCCTTGCCAGGAGCTGCTGGATGAGTATATCAGAGTATGTAAGGAACTGGCCGCGCAGGGCGTAAAGGCTATCACCACCAGCTGCGGTTTCAATGCATTTTATCAGGAGGCGTTGGCTGCCGCAGTGCCCGAGGTGGTTTTCACCAGCTCCTTGCTGCAGGTACCGTTCGCTCAGACCATCGTGGGCAAAAACGGCAAGGTTGCTATTTTGACCGCCAATGCTAACGACTTGACTGAGGAGCACCTTGCCCGTGCAAATATCACCAACCGCGAAAATGTGCTTGTTTACAGCATGCACGAGCAGCCCGAGTGGAGTCGTGTGTACAGTGATCCTAACGGTCCCTTTGATTTGGACGCTGTTGCTAACGAGGTAGTGGACGTCCTGCGCAGAGGTCTGGAGGAGCATCCCGACATCGGCGCCGTAGTCTTTGAATGCACCGATCTTCCTCCCTTCGCCTCTCGCGTGCGCGAGGAATTGGGTCTGCCTGTGTTTGATTTTAACTCTATGGTGGGACATATCGCCATGGCGCTGAATGTTCACAAGCTGTATTGATTCTATAAGCAAATCTCCGCAGATTGTAGATTTCCCATCATAACAATACCGGTTGCTGTAGATCATTTACGTGGTTTGTATATGTGCGGTCACTACAACTCACAGATACATATAGCATTTGAAAGGCAATGGCGAGAGGAGATTGCATGATATGATTCGGTTGACACCCTACGAGCAAAAAATGCTTGATGGTGAGTACGGTGCTGCCAAGCAAGTCGCATTGCAGAAGATCATCGACTATGCGCGGATTCTGGGCGCGGAGGAGCTGGTACCCATCACCAAGGCTCATCTGTGCTGCGGTTCCACCTGTGAACCGTCCGACTTCCCCGATGGGAATCTGGACCGGCCCGATATTCTGGCCATGGGCTACCACGACTGGCAGACCAAGCTGAAATGCCCCGGGATGGACCCCGCCACCTTTAACAGCTTTAACGAGAGCACCTTTGTCATCGATGACGTACACTGCTGTGACACATTTCAGTGGCAGTGGACGCAACAGACCCGCGAGTTTTACGAGAATAACCAGCATATCCTCGCTGATGCGGCGGCGCGCGGCGTGGTAATCGGTTCCACCTGCGCCCCCTATCTGGCCGGGTGGCTGCCCGTCATGGGTGAGTATTTCGTCACCACCGAATCCAGCAACGTGCTGTACTGCAACTCCGTTTTGGGCGCACGGGGCTATGGCGGCGGCGGCAACACCACCTTCTGCGCAGCGATTTGCGGCCGCGCACCCAAGTGGGGCCTGCACCTGCCGGAAAACCGCCACGGCACCCATGTATTCCATCTGGCCTGCGATACCAAGGATAAGACAGACTGGGATCTGCTGGGCGCCGCCGTGGGGCGTCGTCTGGCTCCCAACGCCGTCCCCGTGATCTGCGGCGATTTTGAACGGCCCGATCTCATCAAGCTGAAGTCCTTCTTCACTGCACTGGCGGTAACCAGCGGCTGTGAGCTGTGCCTGATCGTGGGCGTGTCCCCCGAGGCCCAAACATATGAAATGGCTATGGGAGGCCATGAGCCCGTCGCGGAATTCACCATTACCAATGAGATACTGCAGTCCTATTGGGATGAGATTTGCTGCAAAGTGTCCGGCCCGGCTGACTATTTGCAGATCGGTTGTCCCAACTGTTCCGCCGAGGAGCTTGTCCGCATCTGGCGGCACATGAACGGGCGGAAGGTCAAGGAGGGCGTCCGCTTCTGCGTGTTCACTAACATCGCGCAGTATGCCATGGCGGAGCAGTCCCACATCATTCAGGATCTGAAGGATTGGGGTGTAGAGGTTCTGACCAGCGGCTGCATCCTGCGTACCATCAACGTGGCCAAGGGTGCCAAGTCCATTGGTCTATCCTCCTTCAAGCTGTGCAACGGCAGCAAGGATGAGCGGGACTGTCCCATCTATTACGGCTCCGATGAGCAGGTCATTGATGCTGCCATCAGCGGTTATTGGGAGGTTAAACGGAGATATGAGTAAGAACAAGATCATCAAAGGCCGTCCCGCATGGGGGCCCGTGGTCGAGGGTTACGCCTTTGTCTGTCCCAACAGCATCGTGGGCTGGAACGGTGCGGATGTAAAGACCGGTATTGTGACGGAAAAGGGCAACGTCCATTATGGAGATAGCTTTGCCGGTAAGATCATCGTAATGCCCTGCAGCCGCGGTTCTTTGGGGTGGTCCGATATGTTCCGCAACAGCGAGTATAATGGTGTTGGGCCCATTGGCTATGTTTTCACCACGATGGACTCTAAGTGCGGCACCGCAATCTTCAACACCAGACGCCCCTGTGTCGCGGATTTTCCGGCTAACTGCGATCCCTGCAAGGAGATCCATGACGGCGACTACATCAGACTCGACGGCATTAACGGTACGGTGGAAATACTTACTTCCGTCGAAGAAAAGTAACATATTTGAAAGGAAATACTGTTATGGAATTCAAGAAAGAAAAAGTTTATACTCCTTTGGTTGCTACCCCTACCCACAACGTCTCCCAAGCTATCAAATATGGTAACCTGGTGTTTGTCTCCGGTATGGTTGGTGAGGATGAGAACGAAGTTCTTATGGATGGTCTGGAAGCGCAGTGCGAGCGTGCTTTCCTCAACATGAAGAACGTCTTGGAATCTGCCGGCTCCAGTCTTGAGAAGGTTCTTTTCTGCCAAATCTTTATCGGCAAACGTGAAGATCGTGCCATTGCCAACAAGGTGTGGGATCGTTATTTCCTGAACATGGATGTAGCCCCTGCCCGTTATACCGTTGTGGCTCCCACAGTTGCTGAGCCGTATTTGTTTGAGATTACTTGTGTCGCAGGCGTATAACAAACGTCTCCCCAACGTAACTGTTTGTAAAAAAGTAACTGCTATCCTAGCAACCTAAGAGCAAGAGACATCTCCCGTGTTTACACGCTGAGATGTCTCTTGTTCCGTTTATATTATATTTATAATAGCGCCCTATTCCATTCCGCGGTCTGCCGGTTCTCTGTAGCCTTGGATAGCCTCACCCCAAACTTGGTCGAACAGTCCGTGTTCGATGGCACGCCCGTTGATACGCAGCTCTACACCGCTGGACTCCATGTTGCACTTGTAGTAGATGGCGTTGGACGGATTCTTCAGAATGTTGCCGTACTTACAGCGAATAGTCAGAGGACCGCCGCCCAAGTTGCAGGGGATCTCACCGTAATCCTTTACGCTGCCCTCCTCCCACACCGGCAGCAACGGTGTCAGCATATTTGTCATCATGATTTTGACACCGTGTAGGATATTTTACATCCTGCATGGTGTTTTGTTTTCCTATCAATTTTAAATAGGAGGCAGTACTTACGTCCAACCGACAAACATACGTTTTCCGTAACGCGCATACGATGGACTATTCTCAAAGAGGAGGTCTGTTTATGCCAACCGTTCAGCAAGCACCCACTCCAGTAATCTCCGTCACTCGCAATTTTCTTGGTCAGCAGACGGCAGAGGCGCTGCTATTGGAATTGATCCGCGCCCACACACAGGCGGCATAAAGTCTGTGGGCAGTCCACGGAAAGGAGGGAGCTTATGGAGAAGCCACCACTGCCTACCGCGCTGTACTGCCGCTTGTCCCGGGAGGACGGAGACCGGATGGAGAGTGATTCCATCGGAAACCAGCGGAAGCTGCTGGAGGCGTATATCGAAAATCATCCTGAGTTGGTAATGGCGGAATGCTACGCCGATGATGGCTATACCGGCACGAATTTCCAGCGCCCCGCCTTTCAGCGGATGCTGCGGGACATAGAGAGCGGGCGCATCCGCTGTGTGCTGGTAAAGGATCTATCCCGCTTTGGGCGTGACTACATTGAAACAGGACGCTATCTGGAACGCTGGCTGCCGGAGCACGGTGTGCGGTTTATCGCCGTCACGGACAACATCGACAGTGTCCGCGGCGCCTACGACATGATGCTGCCGCTGAAGAATCTGTTTAACACCCAGTATGCACGCGACATCTCTCAAAAGGTCAAAAGCTCCCTCCACGCCAAGCAGCAGCGGGGCGAGTTTATCGGGGCCTTCGCCAGCTACGGCTACTGTAAGGACCCGCAAAACCATAACCGTCTTGTTATCGATCCGCCTGCGGCGGAGGTGGTGCGGCGCATCTTCACCCTGTTTGAAAACGGAATGGGTAAGATCCGCATTGCCAAGCAACTGAACGAGGAGGGTATCCCATGCCCCAGCGAGTACAAGCGGCTCACCGGTGAAAAATACCGCAACAACCACCGATTGGCGTCTACCACCTACTGGACATATGCCACTATCCACCGTATTTTGCAAAACGAGATGTATATCGGGAACATGGAACAGGGACGGGACGACCGCCTGCAGATGCACGGCAAGGCGAAGCGGAAGGATCGTTCTCAGTGGACGGTGGTATCCGGCACACACCAGCCGATCATCGAAAAAGATCAGTGGCAGCGGGTACAAACTCTGTTGAATGCCCACGTCCGTACACCGGATTTTCACCAGAATGTCAGCCCCTTTGCGGGTTTTCTCAAGTGCGGCGACTGTGGACGAGCCATGGTCAAGACCACCTGGGGTGGCAAAATCTTCTACGCCTGCGGCTCGTATAAGCGCTACGGCGCATCCGTGTGCAGCAAGCACTATATCGCCCACGATGTGGTGGCGAAGGTGGTGCTGGATGATTTGAACCGACTCATGGCCGCCGTGGAAAACCTCCGTCAGTTGGCACAGCAGGGCGTAGCGCAGCGCCCCTCCTCAAACGGCGACCCGCCGCAAAAGCTGGAGGCGGCCTTACAGCGTATTCAGCGCCGCCGCCAGAGCGCCTACGAGGACTATCAGGACGCGCTTATCTCCAAGGAGGAGTTCCTCCGCTACCGCGCCGATTATGACGCACAGGAGCAGGCGCTGCAAGCCCAGCTGGACAAGCTGCGCGGCTCGGTACAGGATGACCCGCTGTCCTTGCCTTGGGTAAAGGAGCTGCTGGCGTCGGGGCAGCTGGCAGAGATGGATCGTCCCACAGTCGCCGCCGCCATCCGGGAAATTCGCGTCTTTGAGGGGAACCGCATGGAGATCGACTATCTGCTCCCGGAGGGCTGCCGCGCTCTGCTGGAGGGGTGAGTGTATGGTGCTCCGTGTGGGAAAAGCGAAAAAGCGGAGAGTGAAGAACAGTTTTTAAGGCTAAACTCTAAAAACTTGTTGCATATCTGGAGTATTTCGGGTATACTAATGATTGTGAGGAGGCGATACCATGATCAACAGGCCGAATTATATTGAGGCCATCGCGCCTTTCATCGACCAGCCGCTGGTCAAGATACTGGCGGGCATCCGCCGCTGCGGTAAATCCACCATTTTCGAAATGCTGGAGGAGGAGCTGCTGCGAAGGGGTGTGTCTGCGGATCATATCATCTGCAAGCGGTACACGGAGATGGACATTCCCGAAA
>CABQGZ010000217.1 GCA_902463835.1 uncultured Lachnospiraceae bacterium | reverse complement strand
GCTTTAAACTTGGTGGTAAAACAAAAGCAGTCGCTTTAATATCTCCAGATGCCAAATCGCACACGATTGTTTGTTGGGGTAGCGAAAATGGCGGCATTGAATTTTACAGTGACAGTCCAGATGTCCAAAAGCAAATGGATGCAAGCCGACACCACGGCTTTGGAGTTTTCGCACTTGTTTTAGCTGTGTTATTTGTTTTATTCCTGATTTTTAGACCCGGATTTATTTTCTTTATAACGCCCTTGTCTTAAACCTGGTAAAATCCAGTTTACACCCACTTGCTGATAACGTCCTCGTCCTGTTCCGTATACTGCCGCTTGAAATCAACCAAGTGCCGGTTCTGCTTGTAAAACTCCTGTTCGCTTTTATCCAGCTTCTTTCCCTTTGCCTTTTTATTGCGGATCCCCACAACCTGGGCAAAGGTGCAATCCCCGATTTCCTGATACGCGGATACCCACGTCCACCAGTGCAGATACTCAACGGATCTGACTTCTTGTCCCAGAACACGGTTGACCGGGGCAACAATCAGAGGGAAGTCCTGCTGCCAGTCCATCAGCTTCAACCCACGTTTTTCCTCGCGCTGCTCTTCGCCGCAGTTGATGAATTTTGCGCATTGCTTGATTGCTTCCTCGTAGTCGCTCTGCGGCATTTCCGAAAAATCCGGATAGAAAATATCAAGCATGACCTCGGCCTTTTCTTCCTCCGACAACTCAGCGTCAGACAGTGCCTCAATGATCGTCAGGATATCGCGATAGTCAGAGCGTATCTGGTACTCAGTGCCGTTTACCTCTACGGCAGTCGGCAGATCGTACCTCATTTATGGTACTTCTTTGTATACTTGCTCACGCGGGGGTTGGTGGCTTTCTGCTCACGGGCAAAGGTGGTGTCAACCTCATCCATGATGGCAAGCATCAGGTTCGCCCACACCGGCAGGCCGTCCGCCAGCGCGTATACGTTCATCTCGCCGAACAGGGCAGAGCAAATGTCAAAGCCGAACACATCGTTGATGATCTCGCGCATTTCCTCGTCCATCTTCCGGGCGGTTTCAAAAACTTCCCGCTTGTTGGCGGTCTTTTCCACCTCTGCCTTGTACGCATCCTGCTTCTTGTCGAGGATATCAAAGGCATTAAACAGCTTTTCCACAAAGGCGCTGTCGGTGGGGTTAAAAGAGAATTCGCATTTGCCGTTGATGTTGTAGGTAACTAAACCGGTATCGAAAATCAGGTCTTTCATAATAGCCTCCGAAATTGGGGCGGGTTTGCGCCCGCCCCTTTGTTTTTAAGCCCCGGCCGTAAAGGTCACACCACTGGTATCCTTGGTAATGGTGCCCAGCGTACGATTGCCGCCGTAGGTGATCTCACTCGTGATGTTGAGCGTACCGCCGCCGTCACCGCCGATGCCCGTCACGGCAATAGCACAGGAATCATACCGCTCGGCAAACTTCGCCTCGCCGGACGTAGCGTAGAAGTGTCCAATCATCATGTCCTGATTGGCAAGAGCCTGCGCGTCATGATCTTTGACGGCGAGGGTCCACATCTTCACCGCAGCAGCGTCACCGGCATCCAGAGGGATGGGATCAAAGGTCTGGGAAATAACGGGCTTCTTCATGGTGGTGAAGGTGTTGCCCAGGATGTCCTGTTTGCTCTCCTGACCCCAGTCCATCTCTTCGCTGGAATCCTCCACACGCTTACCGATGGCGCTCCAAGTGGGAGCTTCCTTAGAGCCGGTATTCAGATACGCGATCAAAAGCTCGCGGTCAATGGTCTGACCTTCGGGCGTCGCAAAAGTTAAATCTGCCATTATACATTCACCTCGTAAATCAGTTTTAGCGGGACCATGTAGTCCTCGTATTGGTCGCTTGTCGCGCCGAGATACGATGCAAACGCAGAAGTCTCAACGCGGAGGGCGCGCCTGCCCTCTCCAATGTCCGGTCGCTGCATCTGCGCCCAGTCCGCGAATTTGTTTAAAGCCTCAACCGCCTTCAAGCGTGTATCGTCGCTCTTGCCGGGTGGTGCGATCTGGTAGTGGATTTCAAACGAATACTCCGCCTGATAGCCGCCGCAGATATACTTCTTGGTGATAACGGCACCCTGAACGGAGGAAAGCGCCATGCCTACCGTTTTCGCCGCGAAATACTCGTATTTGATCAGATCCACATTCTCCGGAATACCGGGAAAGCGGTTTGCCCAAATCAGCATCAAGCGGTCAAGGTCTGCCTTTTCGCTGCTGGATGCCAGCATTACAGGTTTTTCTTTAGAGATCACGCTTCACCGCCTTTTCTGCTACACGCACCCACTTCTCCATGTTCTGTGCCTTGGATGCTTCAAACCAATGGGAGCAGGTCCCGGTTCTGTGGAAAATCAAATTCTTTTCCGGCACCGCTGGAACCTTCGTAACGCCCTTCCGCGCATAAGAGCTTCCGGTCAGTGGGTCAACGTACAATTTGCCGTAGTACAGATATCTGGCATACGGCCCTGGATAAACAACCGTGTTTCCCGTTACCCTTGTGCGCGTTCTAAGAGAGCCTGTGAGCATAGGTACAAACGGAGCGGTATCTTTTGCGACCTGCACCGCCAGAACGTGTTCTGCGCGATCACAGCCCTTGGAAACAGCCTCTTTTACAGCGTCCATGCCGTCCGTCTGAACGGAAAATTTCAACGCCATGTCACACGCCTCCGACCTGCCAGTGCTGCATATCAACGCTGCCGAAATCCTTCTCGTCAACCTTGGTCACGGTGTAGCAGTTGTCCTGAGCCAGCGCCACAGTTTCATTGTCCGTCACAAACTCGCCTTTGATGAAAAACGTTGTCCCACCATTGCCTTTGACAGAAAGCGTCCACAGATCTGTTTTGTCCTCTGCGGCGTAAAACCGCTGCGGGCCGGCATAGGTTTTCTCCTTGCCGGTAAAGCCGTCCACAGCTTCCACGCCAAACGGAATGTAGAGGTCAACTGCATCCGCTCCGGCAAGACCGCTCTCGCGCACGTTAACCGCCTTGGATGCTTGCAGCATCACGCCACGAAGTACGGTCACATACAGCTTTTGCGTTTCCTGAAACGTCTCCTTGTCGGTTTCTTTGACCGGATTGTAGATCGTTACAGTGTGGGGAGCGTACATGATCCGCACCCCCTCCCTCGGTACAGCAAGCCAGTGTGGGCGAGATACTCCATGCAGGTCTCTGCGAGCAGCTTTCTTGCCCCATCCGTAGCGTTCAGCGCAGAAACGGCAGATTCGCCGCCAGTCGCCAGTGTGCGGGAATAATCGCCCACCGTTTCGCTTTTGACTTCTGCAGCATTGGCGGAAGCACTTACAAGGTCCTTTATGGCAAGCGCCTGCGCGGCTTCGATAACCGCGTACTTGTCAACCAGCGCACAGCAGCACATCTTTACCGCATCCAGATCCACGTTGTCCTTGGCTCGGTTCTGCGTGAAATAATCGAGGAAGGAGCTGGCCCGGACAGCCAGACGCGGGAAGTCATTTCCACTCACAGCGCCCATGTAAGTGCCGGAGTAGTATTCAAAGTCTGCGTAAGTCATACGGGTCAGCTCCTTTCAAATCAAGCAGAAACGGTAACGGTGGCAGTCCCGGTCTTGGTTCCGTCCTGCTTGGACTTGGCGGTAACGGTAATACTGCTCTTGGTTTCGGTAGCGGAGACAGTCAGGACGCCTTCATCGCTGATCTTGCTCTTGGTGCCATCCTGAGACCATTCAACCTCGCCGCTGATGATGCCCTCGCCGTCAACCTTGGCGATAAACAGTTTGCTCTCGCCCTTCTTTACAGTGGCGGTAGCAGGGGACACAGCAACGGTGGAAATAGCGCCGCCCTTGCCATAAACGGAGAAGGGGAACGGGTTCACCTTTTCTGCGTTGTAAGCGTTGATGGGGTTTGCAATCTCCCAGCCAAGACGCATGACAGCGCGCAGTGCGACCATATCGTTCTGCATGAGGTTGTAGACGATGTCCTTCGTGGCGGGATCCTGAATTACACCCTCGGTAAAGACCTTGAAGGTCATATCCTGACGAATAGCATAGACGAGCTGGCTCCAATCGCCGACGATCATCTGCGCCTGCGCAGGATCGAACGCACCGTTCATGGGGAAGTACATATCCATGCCGTCGAGGCCGTATCTGGTAGCGCCCTGCATATCGGTCTTGAAGATGGGCTGTCCAGTGGTGTCTTTCAGGCCGCGCAGCTTGCCGCGCATCTGGATTGCAGACATAACGCCGTTAGGATTAAAGCCGTCCAGCTCGACCTTGGAAATCAAGCCACCTTCGCCCATAATGTCATCGAACACGCTATTGCTTACAGGGACACCGTTGCCAGCAGCAATGGCAGCAGGGACGACGCCTTCACGCCAAGTGCCGGGCTTATTCGTGCCGAACAGGATAGCGGAATCAATGACCTTGCCGAAAGCTTCGGTCAGTCGAGGCTTAACCTCACCCCAGATGTCGTAGTCGGCATCGTCCAGCGCGGCTTCGGGGATAGGGACGATGACCGCGATTTCCTCGGCGTACAGTTTCTTCTTGTCCCATGCCATCTTAGTGGTCTGCTTGAATGCCTCACCAGCGCCACTGTCAGAAGCTTCGCCGTTGACAAAGTACGCGGAGGGAAGTGCGTCAAGCACGTTGATGGTCTGCGTCTTGCTGGACATATTTGCCAGTCTGCGGCCCATGCGCAAAACGGCAGATTCAGCAATAGCGCCCTGCATGATCTCGCGGGTTACGGGTTCCGGGATCAGGCCAGAAAGTGCGGAACGATCAATACTTGCCATGTTATATTCTCCTTTTTATTACTTGAGTGCGCCGCGAATCAGATTGTTCATCGCGGCATTGGTGTCGGTTTTCTTTTCGCCGCCGCCAACGGCAGCGGACCAGTCAATTTTTACGCCATCCTGAAACGCGGACGGATCGGCGCTGACTTGTTCCTCGTGCCATTTGTCAAACCCATCAAGCGCGCCATTTTTGATTTCAAGATGCTTTGCTTTCAGGTCTGCCAAATACGCCTTCTCGGCAGCTTTAGAGCTAAACTTCACGCCTTTCTCAGAAAGCGTTTTACGGATAACGTCTGCGTAGTCATAATCGGCGATCTTGGACTTGTAGCCCTCAATCTCCTTTTTGAGTGCGTCCGTTTCCGCGTTGTTGTTTGCTAAAAACTGCTTGTTTTTTTCCACTTCCGCGTCCAGCTTGCTCTGAACAGTCGAAAGCGCCTTTGTGATTCGCCTGTCAAACTCCGCCTTGTAGGTGGGGTCAGCCAGTATTTCATCAAAAGTCCTAATTTCGTCTGCCATTTTTTTATTCTCCTTTATTCCACAGCGTCATTCCCCACTGCGTATTACAACAAAAGAGCCAACCACCGAGAAAACCTCAGTAGTTGGCTCTTATTGCCCTTTCCCGCGCCCAATTACGCGGGAGTTGAATATTTGATTGTTTTCTTGACTTCTAACACGATGTACCCGTCGCCCTTGCGCCGGATCTCCGCATCATTACCGCGCCGGATAATAGCCTCGATGGCCTGCATCAGTTTATCATCCATTAGCCTACCCCGATTTCTTTCAAATACGCTTCGTACTCATAGGGGATGCCAATGTCATAATTCTTGTAGTAATGCAGAAAATCAAGTGGGAATCTGAAATCGCCATCAATGTATTGACCCGCTCGCAATCTTTCTCCTGTAAAAATATCAAACGTTTCAAAACACGCAAGGGCTGGGGTTAATGATTCTATATGTTCAATGATTTTATCTCGGCTGATAGTATTTCTAAACGTTCGATACTTTTCAAAGTCATCGCCATGAGTGCTATATTTCATGCCTTTAAAATACCCGAATAGCATCATTTTACCCTCCCCCTTTCGTTTGGTTTATACGTTTCAAAATATCCCTCTCCGCTGTCCCCCACATACATTTCCCCATTAGGCGGTATGTATAGAACATCGGTTGGTGCTTTTACTTTTACACCAAGCGCATTTGCAAGTTCCTCCGCAAAACAATAATCATTTTCAATACGCTTGCCTGTGTTGCATGACAGCAACCTTACTTTTTGCCCGTCCCATCCATTGCTGTGTCGAATTACAGACGCAAGCAATCTCGGTGACATGTTTGTTTCTTCCGACCCAAATCCAACCGCCGTCTGACTTCCGTGCATAGCAACGTCAAAATACGTTTTGAGAGGTTTTACCCTTTTAACG
>CABQGZ010000216.1 GCA_902463835.1 uncultured Lachnospiraceae bacterium | reverse complement strand
CCCCCAGATAGTCCTTTCCTAAAGCCGAAACCTGACGGCAGCATTTCTCAAATGCCGCAAGGGTCCAGTTTCCTTCCTCATAATATTCCGCCGGAGTCTTAATTCCGTTTTCTTCAAAAATCCTCTTATTGTACACACAGATATCCACCTCGCTCCATATGTTGGAGACTGTATTCAACAGATACGCATGTCCGTCAATCGTAGAGGATTTCACTGTAACCGGATCCCAAATCGGATCTGTCAGGTCAAGCTGCGCCACATCCAATGGCTGCATAACTGCCAAAGATGACGGGAAAGAACCGTTTACAAAACAGATATCGCCCTGTGTCCCCGCAGCAATATCACCCTCGATAATACTCGTATAGTTATTCTCATCTACCAGCTGCACATTCACCTTAATACCGTACGTCTCCTCAAATTTCTTAATCACCGGGCCGTCCTCATTCAACTCCGGATCCTTCCATGTTACATACGTGATCGAGGTCCCCCTGTAATCCTCCGGATCCACTCCGTTCCCCGGACTGTCCACATTTGGAGGATCGATCACCTGGTTTGGCTCCTTGTCTTTCTCTGTCTTGCCGCCGCATCCGGCAAGCACGCCTGCCGTCAATGCGCCAGCCATCAATAGGCATAAGATCTTTTTCATTTTCTTTCTCATTTTCTTTCTCCTCGCTTTCTTAAACTTCCTTGTTACCCTTTTATTCCCACGTGGTCAATGCTCTCTATGAACCAACGCTGAAGAATCATATACAAGATAAGTACCGGCGCAACAAACAGCACACAGGCTGCCATCAGGATGGCCATCAGCTCCGGACGCTGTGCGCCGCTATAGCCGTAGGATTCCAATGTCACCGCGATCCGATCCAGCATCACGGCCAACGGATAATCGCTCTTTAGGTACATGGCGGACAGGAGCGTGTCATTCCAGTGCCAGATCACCGCAAATAAGCTCACGGTAATAAATGCCACTCCGGATGAGGGCAATGCGATCAGGATAAAGGTGCGGATGGGGCCTGCACCGTCAACCCATGCCGCCTCCTCCAGCTCCTGCGGCAGTCCTTTAAAGAACTGTATATAGATAAACATCAGGATGCCGGATCGAAGCCCCATGGCAAACACGGAGGGCAGATAGAATGCCCATGGCGTCCCGATCAGATTCAGCCTCAGATCGATCCCCGTCAGCCGGTTGATCCCGCCGAAGATTCCCAGTATATCCATCCTGGAGTAATTTGCCATCCGCGGGATCATGATCATGGTCTCCGGAATCAGTATGGTCAAAAACAGCCCCGCCATAAATAATTTTTTCCATCTGAACTCAAATCTGGCAAACCCATACGCCGCCACCGCGCAGCTTACAACCTCAATGATTGCGGCGAAAAGCTCGTGTACAACGGTAGATTTCAAGCTGTTCCAGAAATCTGTCGCTTTGATTGCCATGGAATAGCTGTATGCCGGATCCAGTATATTGGGGATCCACACCCGGGAGGAAGCATAAAAGGCTTCCCTGGCCTTCAGCGACGTCATGATCATGTAAAACAGCGGATAGATGATAATATACCCGATGGCTAAGAGGATCAGCAGTCGAAGCACCGACACCACAAACGGTCTTACCTTCCATTTCTTTCTCTTTTTCATTGATAACCTCCTTTACTGCCACCGCTTCATAAGCAGACGGTTATACAACAACAGGAACAGTCCCATGGTCACGCCCACGATCAGAAAGTATGCCCAGAGCATTGCGGAGGTGGTATCATAGATCCCGCTGCTCATCATGGAATATGCCTTATCGATTACGATATTGTTGGTACTGGTAAACAGCTCCACCGTTGTGAATATGATGACCAGCACGGTAACGTTGGACAGCATCGGAAATGTTATAAACCAGAATTCCTGCCATCTGGTAACGCCTTCGATCCTTGCCGCTTCGTACATGGAGCCCGGTACTGACTGAAGGCCTGCGATAAACAGTACGGTCTGGATCCCGCAGCTCCATACCAGGTCAAAGATGTTATTGATGATGCTCGTCACATAGGTCGCCGCCTTCTCCGGGAGATCCAGCCATTTCACCACATCCTGAATACTGAACATGGAGCTTGTCAGCGCAGACGATACCCCGGCGGAGGACAAATTGGAATCCGTTGTCCGAAACATCAGCTCAACCACCACGCCGGAGGCAATGATCACCGGCAGAAAGTAGAGCGCCCGGAAAAACAGTCTTCCACGAAATCTCTGATTCAATAACAATGCCAATACCGCCGACACCACCAGGATGATGGGCAGGGAATATGCAAAGGAAGTCACTGCTTTTACAAGATTGCCGGTAAAGACAGGATCTTGCTTAAACAGGTAATGATAGTTTTTTGTCCCCACAAAATTCGCCTTTATCCCTTCCACCGACAGGGAAATCTCGGAAAAAGAATACCACAGGGACTGGAACACGGGGATCGCAAAAAAGACTATAAAGCCGATGATCCATGGCGATGTGAACAGATACCCGTAACTGCTCTTTATCTTGTTGATCCCTTTGAGTTTTTTCTTTCTCATTGGCCCGCTCCTTTCCACACGTAGTCTAAGGCTTTGATCTCCCCAAGGGGAGAGGTAAGGCTTTCTTCCGAGTCGTTTACATACACCGTCACGCCATTGTCAAATACCGTCTGCCGGATTCCGTTATCCAGAATCCTGTGTGATACAATCGCTGCGCCGTTTATGGCGGCATAGTAGGCTTTTACTTCTTCATAGGAAGCAAACATACTGTCCTTCACATCGCCATACAGACTGCCGAAGAACAAATAGCTCTGGGTATCGGTAAATTCCGTGTGATACTCTGCGGTCAGCGTGTAGTGCAGTCCGCAGCCTGACTCGATCATGCGAAGCAGCTGCTTTCTGGGATCAGACGCCATGTTTATACTCTCACCGGCCAGGGACACATAGCCTTTGTATACCATCTGGTAAAACGGTACGTCTTCGCCAAAGATCAGTTCCCCGGAAGAGCTTACCGGTGCATTGAAGATCACGTCCGCCTGGGCTGCAGCATAGGCATTGGCATCCTCCGCCGCAATCTTATACTTCCCGGAAACGGTCTTTAAGATCTCCGATACATCCGCTGCTATAGTTCCCTTGGAATGATACCTGGTGCTCTCATCGCCGGAATAATCCGAGTATGCCAGATTGGTGAGGGAGGAAAGGGAAACCCCTGCCAGCTCCCAGTCCTCTGTCTTTTCCATCAGCTGCTCTGCACCATCCGCCAGAAGCCCTCTCGACAGGAAGCTGTATCTGGAATCCGACCGGTAACCCCGGGTCACCACATCATATTCATATCCATAGGCTACTTTATACAGCGCACTGTATGCCGCATCAAAAAAGTTGGAATATCCGGCGCTGCTTTTCTTTAACCGGATCAGATCAAAGTCCATATACAGGGAAATACCATTTTCTGTGCAGGATCGATTCAGTACAGCGAGCTCCTTTTTCGTGCCAAGGTTCTTATTGATCTTAAAGCCTCCTGCGTAATCGGACGTGACGATGCCGGTCTTTCCATAACCCAGCAGCTTCGCGCTGATCTTCGTACCTGTCTGTGCCGAGATCTCTTCCAATATCCCATTGGCATCCTTCAACGTAGTGGCCGGAAGCAGTTCCTTGTAAGGAATCCCCAAAAAGGATTTGTTGATCATCGTCCCGCCCACCAGCGTCACATTCAGATCTGTTTCTTCCGACAGCTTCCCGGTAAGCGATCCCTGCCCCATCAGATACTCCCGGTATACCTGCGCCATACCGCTGTAATTGGCACGCTCCCCGGTCAAGGGATAAAAACCCACCACCAGAGGCGTATCGATCATGTTTTCCGCAAACACATGCATCTTCTGGGAGCCGATTAAGAACTTAGCGATATTCGTGCTGTAGCCCCGCAGCTGAAACACCGTGTATACGCTGCTGTAGCCAAGAGCGCCAGCCCCCACAACGGTGGAGATATCCGCCGACTCCGCAGATGCTTCTATGATTGCCAGCGTCGCTGTATCCTTTGATTTCGCCCCATAGACCGGAAGCCGCACGGATTTTTCCGTAGTCACAAGGTCGCTCTTTGTCATTGTCACATCATCCCCGTAGACCGAAGCGGTATAGCGTATCCCGGGCTGTGACTGGGTTTCCGTTGGAATCAGTGCTCCCGAGCCGGAGGGGAAGAACAGATAGGAATCCTCGCTGTCATTCTCGGCCGAGCACCAGAAGGGCGCAACTGCGATGGAGGTAATCTTATTTTCGTTTTCCTGGATCTTCTTAGCATCGATGCGGACCTCAACGCTGTCCGCTCGAAGCCGGTAATCCACCGGAACCATGATCTTTACCTCATCGAAATAATATTCCACATGGATGCCGTTTTCGATCCCGGACGCCCGGATCCGTCCCTTATTCACTGCCCCGGTACGCGCGACCACCTGCTCCTCTACATAAGTAGCCTCATTGAGATACTTCACAATAATCGCGGATTCCAGCTGGGGATGTACCGTTACCGGCAGTCCATATTCATCCACCTCCGGTCTTCCTTCCATGGAAGGGGTGGTTCCCCAGCGTCTGCCGGTTGCTTTCTCTGTGAGAGAGATCCCGCAATACCCCGAATTCCATTCCATACAGTAGGCGTCGTTTTCCGCCACAACCCCATCGGCTGGTTTCTCGCTGACTGCCATATCGTCAAAGGAATCCGGAGTCCAGATCCGCTTCCCCGCGCAGGCAGTCATCGTGAGCACCGCCGTAACACATACCAACAAATATATGATCTTTTTCTGCACGCTTTCATCCCTCCCGTCTACATCAGCATTTCCATCACAACGGTCGCAGCAAACCCGCCAAACTGCTGTAACAATATTCCAACAAGAATCATCAGGAATACGATAACCGCAATTCCCACTACACTCAGCAGGCTGGTTCCGACAAATTTCCCAAAGGAATAGTCATGGATCTTCATCATTCCCAATGTCAGTGAAAGCAGAAACCACAGAATCGCGATCACCTTGAAGATGTTCAGGAAGCTGGCTTCCGATGGCAGCAGGAAGTTTGTGAGGATCGTCCATACCATCTGCTCCAGGATCAGCGGGAGCAGACTATAGCAGGTAACCACTGTGATCTCTTTCATGGTTCCTGTCCCCCCGGCAAGGGAAGACACAAGCCAGTTTGAAATGATCCACAGGATCACAAGCCCTGCGCTCTGAACCAGCACCCAGAACGAATTGAAGGTTCCCGCATCGTACCTGGTAAACAGAAATCCGCCCAGCAGCACCTTCGATACCGTTGTGACATAGTACAGCGCCAGCAGGATCACAGACAACCGGATGGAGCCCTTGCGTTTATATTTGATGTCCTCAAAAGCGTCCCCCGCATGCAGCAGCGTCCGAAACATCAGGTGCACCGTTTCATTCTGAAATACCCTAAGCTTTCGCTTCATGCTCACAATCACAAGAGTGATCACAAGCCCTGCCGCCAGCGCAATTCCTCCGAATATCAGGCCGAAATGTCCGGCCAGAAACTCCTTTCTCTGATACTCATAGGTCAGAGCATAAGTCTCTCTGTCATAGCCTGCCAACGCCAGCTCCATGGCCCTGTCATAATCCTTTTGGGCAAGACAGGCGCGGGCAAGCCCGTTATAAGCCAGCTGGAGGTTCTTATCTGCGCGCAGTACCTCTTCCCAGCCTTCCTTTGATTCCAGATAATCTCCCCGCAGGGTCATGGAAATAAGATCCTGTACTTTTTCGCCATATTCATTGCGCCCAAATACCGTAAGCTTATTGTTTCCCTTATCGCATACCATAAGATCGCCGCCCTTGAGGGCAATAGCCGCAGGATTCACGAAGGTTCCCTTCTGTGTCCCCGTCGTCATTCCGCCGCCAAAAGCGGTGACCATCCTGCAGGCGGGATCGTAGACAAAGATCCTGCCGTACCTGCTGTCCAGGCAGTAGACAAACCCATCTTCGTCCACCTCAAGTCCTACAAACTGCTGGTCATACTGACCTCCGATTGCAAAGGAGCTGTTTAATGTATCATCCTTGAAACGGACGCTGTCCGAATGCAGAATATTATTTCCGGATCCCGGCGCCAGCTTTTTTACAGAACCGGTATCGGTGGTATCCGTCAGCGTATACACAAAATCCTTCTCATCGATCACCAAATCAGAGAATACATAGGGAAGAACCCTGCCTCGTCTGCTTGCCTTTTCATTATTTGGAA
>CABQGZ010000215.1 GCA_902463835.1 uncultured Lachnospiraceae bacterium | reverse complement strand
CCAGTGAGAGATATCTGATTATGTTTTATCAGAAAAAAGGTGACCGTTGGGTGTGGAATGATGTGCCGGATAATATTTTGAATGCGGTGAGTTATTATGCTGGCACCATAGGGTATATATGTGAATATGAAAAATAAGAGAGTTGAAAAATGTGTGAGCGTGCTGCTGTTGGTGATTGCAGTGGCAATTCTTGTAAAAGTAAGCACGGATACAACAGAAAAGCTTTGTAATCAAAGTGAGAGATCTATTCGTGGAGAAGTGATGAAGGCGGCCAAGACAGTCTGTCAGAATGTGGATGCCAGAAAAATAGAGGTGCCAGAGATTGAGACATCCATCTGCGAGGATTTGTGTGCGTCCATCTGTGATGGAATGGGAAGCAGTGATGAGGTGCGGCTGAAATTAAAGGAAAAGCCCAGGGAGAAGGAGCCTCAGAATTCTTCACAGAATATGGCAACGGTTCCGAAAGACCAGGTGGAAGCGATTGTGGCAGCGATGTCTCTGAAGGAGAAGGTGTGCCAGCTTTTTATTGTGGCGCCGGAGCAGCTGCTGGGATCTGGAACAGTGACATCTGCAGGGGATTCCACAAGAAAGAAGCTCTCTCAATATCCGGTGGGAGGTCTCATCTATTTCGCATCCAATCTGAAGGAGCCGGATCAGACAAAGACGATGCTGAAACAGACCCAGTCTTACGCCTATGAGCTTTGGAATCTGCCGCTGTTCCTATGCGTGGATGAGGAAGGAGGCCGGGTGGCAAGGATTGCCAACAATGCGGCCTTTGGTGTGGGATATGTGGAGCCGATGCAGAACATCAAGGACAGGGAGGCGGCGTACAACGTTGGAGCAAGAATCGGGGGATATCTGTGGGAACTTGGATTTAACCTGGATTTTGCCCCGAATTCGGATGTGCTCACCAACAACAGCAATACGGTGATCGGTGACCGTTCCTTCGGCAGTGATCCTACGGTGGTGGCGGAGTTTGCCGCGGCAGCGTCCGATGGGCTGCATGCAGCTCATGTGATGAGCACATTCAAACATTTCCCCGGACATGGAGCCACGGAGGGAGATACTCACGATGGATTTGCCTATACGGAAAAGACATATGAGCAGCTTCTGGAAGCGGAGCTGGTTCCTTTCGCTGCTGCAAAAGAGTATAACGTAGACGCGGTTATGGTGGCACATATCTCTGTGCCCAATGTGGTGGGAGATGACACGCCCAGTTCTCTGTCCTATCGGATGATTACCGATATACTGCGGGGGGATCTGGGCTATGACGGGCTTGTGGTGACAGACGCTATGAATATGGGAGCCATAGCCAAGCATTACGCTTCTGACGAAGCCGCGGTTCTGGCCATTCAGGCAGGGGTGGATCTGCTGCTGATGCCAAAAGATTTCACTCAGGCGGTGAACGGCGTGATGAAAGCGGTTGAGAATGGCACCATCACCCAGGAACGGCTGGATGAGTCTGTGCTGCGAATTGTGAAAAGTAAATTAGAGATGGGAAAATAGCTATTGCGCTGCTGCAAAGCCAAGGTCTGTGAGCCTGTGATAGATACGGACAAAGGCGGCTTCATCCGGTACCAGGAGTGTGTGTATGTGCAGCCCATCTGTCAGGTCGCACAGCTGACTGGCATGGCATTCGGATACCTTGCGGACAAATTCTTCCGCGTCATAGCGGGAAGCAATGTTCAGGTTGGCGCTGATCTGGCCGTAAACCGGATGCTCCACGATCACATCCAGAACCTTTCCGCCATGGTCAACCACCGCGTAGAACTCCTCCAGAACATGCTCAGCATCATGGCAGCAGATGACGGTCTTGTAGATCCCTGCCGTGTCTCTTTTTAAAAAATATCCCCTCCGCTCCGCTGCAATGGGATATCCTTTGGCGCGCAGAAGCGCAATATCTGATACGATTACCTGTCGCGACACGCCAAATTCGGCGGCCAGCTGTGAAGCAGTGACCATATCGTTATTCTTATGAAGGATTTCAAGTATTCCGCTGCGTCGTTCGCTGTTGCTCATCTTTGTTCCCCTGTCCATTTGTTTTTTGATAACCTTTTTCATTCTACCAAAAAAGGCTGTGAAAATCAATATGGCAATGAACATATGACTTGGCAAAACCTAGTAAGTATGTTACAGTTTTATGGAAAAGTGCCCTTCACAGATTTGACATATTTCCGTAGTATGATAAATCAACACTTTTGATATGATAAGACAGGAGGCGAAACAGATGGACAAATTGAAAATATTAGTGGTAGATGACGAGAGCAGAATGCGCAAGCTGGTGCGTGATTTCCTGGTGCGGCAGAACTACGATGTGCTGGAGGCAGGGGATGGGGAAGAGGCTCTGGACGTCTTCTACTCGGACAAGGATATCGCCCTGATCATCCTGGATGTGATGATGCCAAAGCTGTCGGGCTGGGATGTGTGCCGGGAGATTCGGGAGAATTCCAAGGTACCAATCATCATGCTGACAGCCAAAGGGGACGAGAGTGATGAACTGCAGGGCTTCGGACTGGGGGTAGATGAATATATCTCCAAGCCATTCAGCCCCAAGATCCTGGTTGCCCGGGTGGAGGCAATATTGCGGAGAGCCAATAAGCTGAGCCGGGAGGAGAACGTGGAAGCCGGCGGCATTGTCTTAAATGCACAGGCTCATCTTGTGACGGTGGATGGAGAACGGGTGGATCTGAGCTATAAGGAATTTGAACTTTTAACGTATTTTATTGAGAATAAGGGAATTGCCCTGTCCAGGGAAAAGATATTGAACCATGTGTGGAATTACGATTATTATGGGGATGCCAGAACCATAGACACCCATGTGAAAAAGCTGCGCAGCAAGCTGGGAGCCAAGGGTGATTATATCAAGACGATCTGGGGAATGGGGTATAAATTCGAGGTGGAAGCATGAGACATGCCATCACGAGAAAAATCACGTGCATCATTATCAGCATTGTGGCAGGTACGGTATTTCTGTGCTGGCTTTTAAATACGACGTTGCTGGAGAGCTATTACGTCAGTTCCAAAAAGGACAATCTGAAGGATGTGCTTAAGATGACAGATCAGGCGATTGCCGATGGAACCATGTATAAGGAGGCATCCAAGATTGAACTGGAGAAGAACTGTGCCAAGGGAAACATTACGATGATGATCATGAATCCGGAGAGTAGTGTTCTCTTTCTGGTGGGAGGTACTGAAGACGCCTATGTACAGCAATTTTGGGAGATTTTGTTCCGATCTCAGGATGTGAACACGGAAGTGCTGGAGAATCTTGGACAGGATGGGCGTTTTACCATGGGAAAATACCGGGACAGCAGGTTAAACACGGAATATCTGATCCTGTGGGGCTTTATGGAAGACGGCAATCTTCTTCTGATGCGGACTGCGCTGGAGAGCATTCGGGAGAGTGTGGACACCTCCAGCCGCTTTCTGATGTACCTGGGGGCGGCGGCTGTCATTGTGAGCGCAGTGATCAGCTATTTTGTAACAAAAAGATTTACCAATCCGATTCTGGAGCTGGCAGACCTGTCTCAGCGCATGACAAATCTTGATTTTGACGCCAAGTTTCACAGCAGAGGAAAGGATGAGATCGACGCGCTGGGAGAGCATATGAACAAGCTTTCCGAGACCCTGGAGCGTACAATCTCAGAATTAAAGAGTGCCAACAATGAGCTTTTGATCGATATAGAAAAGAAGAACAGGATCGATGACATGCGGAAAGAATTTCTCTCCAATGTATCCCATGAGCTGAAAACGCCTCTGGCATTGATCCAGGGGTACGCGGAAGGACTGAAGGAGTGTATCAATGAGGATCCGGAGAGCCGGGAATTCTACTGCGATGTCATTATGGACGAGGCGGACAAGATGAATATCATGGTAAAGCAGCTTTTGACCTTGAACCAGCTGGAATTTGGCAAGGATGCGGTGACTATGGAACGGTTCGATGTGACAGAAGTGATCCGGGGCGTTATCCAGGCCACGGCAATCCTGCGGGAACAGAACGATATATCGGTGGAATTTTTGGGCAAAGACGGGGAAGCGTTGGAAGAAAACGAGACGCCCCTTTATGTCTGGGCGGATGAATTCAAGACGGAGGAAGTGCTGACGAATTTCATGAGCAATGCCATCCACTATGCGTCCGGCGAAAAGAAGATTGTCATCCGCCAGGAACAGCGGGAGGATGTGGTGCGGATCAGTGTGTATAACACCGGCCCTCAGATACCGGAGGAGGATGTGGATAAGATCTGGCAGAAATTTTACAAGGTGGATAAGGCGCGGACCAGGGAGTACGGAGGAAGCGGCATAGGACTTTCCATCGTAAAGGCCATCATGGACTCCTTTCACCGGCAATGCGGTGTTGTTAACCATCCAAAGGGTGTTGAGTTCTGGTTTGAACTGGATACCCAGGGAACCTTTTTGACAGAGAAAACGGTTAACGACAGAACATAAGTGGAATGCGTGTGAAGGAAACATTAGGAAAACTTATCAATAAAAGTAAATAATTTAATATGACTTATGTGGGAACCCATGATAAAATGGGGGCATAGGCAATGGATTTTGCCAACTCAATTGATGCAGGGCAGACGGAGTGTTGTCCAATTGAAATAGGAGGAAACAAAATGGAATTGTTGTCATTGGAACAGGAATTGAAAGGAAATTCATATCCGGGACGGGGTGTTGTGATCGGTAAGTCCCCCAACGGAAGGTATGCTGTCACCGCTTATTTTATCATGGGAAGAAGCGAGAACAGCCGCAACCGTGTATTTGTGGAGGACGGAGAGGGCATCCGTACCCAGGCCTTTGATCCATCCAAATTGAGCGATCCCAGCCTGATCATCTATGCGCCGGTTCGTGTACTGGGAAATAAGACGATCGTAACAAATGGAGATCAGACAGATACCATCTATGAACTGATGGATAAGCAGCAGACCTTTGAGCAGGCTCTGCGCACCCGTGAATTCGAGCCGGATGCTCCCAATTATACACCGCGTATCTCAGGCATTATGCATGTGGAAAATGGGAATTATAATTATGCCATGTCCATTTTAAAGAGTAATAACGGCAATCCGGACAGCTGCAACCGCTATACCTTTGCCTATGAGAATCCGGCAGCCGGAGAGGGACATTTCATTCACACTTACCAGGGAGACGGTAATCCGCTGCCAAGCTTTGAGGGTGAACCCAAGCTGGTGGAGATCAGTGACGATATGGAGCAGTTTACCAGGATGCTGTGGAATAGTCTGAATGAGGAAAACAAGGTCTCCTTGTTCGTGCGTTACATTGATATTGCCACAGGCGCTTACGAGACAAAAATTGTAAATAAAAATCAATAGAGAGCAGAAAAACAAGAAAATTGCTGAAATCAAAGAATGATAGAGCAATCACAGGAGGATAAAATGCAGGAATTAGAATTAAAATATGGTTGTAACCCAAATCAGAAGCCTTCCAGAATCTATATGGAGCAGGGCGAACTTCCCATTAAGGTATTGAACGGAAAACCGGGATATATCAATTTTATGGACGCGTTTAACGGCTGGCAGCTGGTGAATGAATTGAAGAAGGCTACAGGTCTTCCGGCAGCAACATCCTTCAAGCATGTATCTCCGGCCGGTGCAGCCGTAGGACTGCCCCTCTCTGAGGTGGAGGCTAAGATCTACTGGGTAGATGACCTGGGTGAGCTGTCTCCGTTGGCGGCTGCCTACGCGAGAGCAAGAGGCGCAGATCGGATGTCCTCCTTCGGGGATTTTATCTCTCTATCTGATGTGTGCGATGTGTCTACTGCCAGGATCATCAAACGTGAAGTCTCCGACGGTGTCATCGCCCCGGGCTATGAACCAGAAGCGCTGGAGATCCTGAAGGCCAAGAAGAAAGGCGGCTACAATGTCATCGAGATCGATCCGACCTATGTGCCGGCTCCCATTGAGCACAAGGAGGTATTCGGCATCACCTTTGAGCAGGGGAGAAATGAATTGAAGATTGACCGTGATTTCTTCTCCAACGTGGTGACGGAGAACAAGGAGATTCCGGATCTGGCAAAAATCGATCTGATCATTTCTATGATCACTTTAAAATATACCCAGTCCAATTCCGTCTGCTACGCCAAGGGCGGGCAGGCCATCGGTATCGGAGCTGGTCAGCAGTCCCGGATTCACTGTACCCGTCTGGCAGGCACCAAGGCGGACAACTGGTTCCTTCGTCAGTCTCCCAAGGTGCTGGG
>CABQGZ010000214.1 GCA_902463835.1 uncultured Lachnospiraceae bacterium | reverse complement strand
ATGGATAAGTATGCAAAAGACATCTCTGACATATATAAAGGAGGAAAACAGTTACAATGAGCGTACAGGTAGAAAACTTGGAAAAGAATATGGCCAAATTGACCATCGAAGTATCCGCAGAGGAGTTGGAAAAGGCAATTCAGTCTGCATACATGAAGCAGAAGGGCAAGATCAGCCTTCCGGGCTTCCGCAAAGGAAAGGTACCGCGTCACATGATCGAGAAGATGTACGGTGTAGAGATCTTCTTTGAGGATGCCGCAAATGAATTGATCAACCAGGAGTACCCAAAGGCGGTGGAGGAGTCCGGTCTGGACGTTGTATCCCGCCCAACCGTGGATATCGAGGAGATGGAAAAGGGCAAGCCCTTCATTTTCACCGCGGAAGTTGCAGTGAAGCCGGAGGTAACCCTTGGCAAATACATGGGAGTTCAGGTGACGAAGATTGATACGGCTGCAACCGAGGAAGAGGTTGACGCAGAGATCAACAAAGAGCGTGAGAACAACGCCAGAACCATCACCGTGGAGGATCGCCCGGTAGCGGACGGCGACACAGCAGTCATCGACTACGAGGGATCAGTGGACGGCGTGCCCTTCGAGGGCGGCAAGGGAGAGAATCACTCCCTGGTGATCGGTTCCCACTCCTTCATCGATACCTTTGAGGAGCAGCTCATTGGCAAGAATACCGGAGATGAAGTGGAAGTGAACGTAACCTTCCCGGAGGAGTATCACGCGGCAGAACTGGCCGGTAAGCCAGCTGTATTCAAGGTGAAGATCAACGAGATCAAGACCAAGGAGCTTCCGGAGCTGGATGACGACTTCGCTCAGGACGTATCCGAGTTCGATACCCTGGCAGAATACCGGGAGAGTGTTAAGACTAAGATTCAGGAGCGGAAAGAGCAGTCCGCAAAGCGCGAGAAGGAAGAGGAAGCCATCGGCAAGATTGTTGACAAGTCCAAGATGGAGATTCCGGACGCCATGATTGAATACCAGGTTGACAACATGATGAGCGATATGGCGAACCGTATGAGCCAGCAGGGCCTGACCATGGAACAATACATGCAGTTCACCGGTATGACGGTGGATAAGCTTCGCGAGCAGATGCAGCCGGAGGCAGTAAAGCGCATCCAGACCGGCCTTGTCTTGGAACAGATTGCAAAGGAAGAGAACATCGAAGTATCCGATGAAGAAGTAGATGCAGAAGTTGCCAAGATGGCTGAGATGTACGGAATGGAAGCAGATAAGCTGAAAGAGTACATGGGCGATGCTGAAAAAGATTCCATGAAGAAGGATTTAGCAGTGCAGAAAGCCGTTGATTTAATCATGGAAAACGTCAAAGAAAGAGCAAAACCAAAGTCTAAGAAAGAGAAGGACGAGGAAGCGGAAGAAGCTTAAGTAAGAGCGTGCTTTGATTAAGTTCCATGGGAAAGTGTAACAGCTTTATCATGGAACTTATTTTGAAAAGGAGAGATTATCATGAGCTTAGTGCCTTATGTAGTAGAACAGACAAGCAGAGGAGAACGGTCCTATGACATTTATTCCAGATTGCTGAAGGACCGGATCATTTTCCTTGGGGAGGAAGTCAATGAAACCACAGCCAGTCTTACCGTGGCGCAGCTGCTGTTTCTGGAAGCGGAGGATCCTGGAAAGGATATCCAGTTATATATCAATTCACCCGGGGGAATGGTCACTGCCGGAATGGCGATCTATGACACCATGAACTATATCAAATGTGATGTGTCCACCATCTGTATCGGACTGGCCGCCAGCATGGGAGCATTTTTACTGGCAGGCGGAGCCAAGGGAAAGCGATTCGCCCTTCCCAATGCCGAGATCATGATCCATCAGCCCTCCGGCGGAGCCAAAGGACAGGCGACGGATATTCAGATTGTGGCAGAGAATATTTTAAAGACGAAAAAGCGTTTGAACGAGATTCTGGCTGCCAATACCGGCAAGCCCTACGATGTGATCGCAGCGGATACCGAGCGTGACAATTATATGTCTGCGGAAGAGGCGAAGGCGTACGGTCTGATTGACGGCGTGATCACATACAAAGAAAAATAAAGTGAACAGAAGGGACAGCGCGCTTTGGCCACTGTCCTGTTCTTTATATCACAGGGAAGTTATTCCAAGGACTTTCCTGGAATACTTCATGTTGGATAATAGAAAAGGTAGGAAGAAATTATGGCAGGAAAAGTAATAGATAACAGGATTCGCTGTTCCTTCTGCGGGAAGACCGAAGCCCAGGTACACAAGATGATCGCAGGTCCGGACGGAGCCTTTATCTGTGATATGTGCGTGGATATCTGCGCGGAGATCATAGAGGAGGAGCTTGCCCAGGAAGCTGGGGAGGAGGAAGATGTAACGGAGATCAATCTCATAAAGCCCGAGGAGATGAAGGCTTTCCTGGACGATTATGTAATCGGACAGGATGATGCGAAAAAGGTGCTTTCCGTGGCGGTATATAACCATTATAAGCGGATTCTGGCGGATCGGGATATGGATGTGGAGCTGCAGAAGAGCAATATTCTGATGCTGGGCCCCACCGGTTCCGGCAAGACGCTACTGGCCCAGACATTGGCCAGAGTTCTGAATGTACCCTTTGCCATTGCAGACGCAACGGCGTTGACGGAAGCGGGCTATGTGGGTGAGGATGTGGAAAATATTCTGCTGAAGATCATACAGGCGGCGGATTACGATATTGAGCGAGCTCAGTGCGGCATTATCTACATTGACGAGATCGATAAGATCACGAGAAAATCGGAGAACCCCTCCATCACCAGGGATGTCTCTGGAGAAGGCGTGCAGCAGGCACTCTTAAAGATTCTGGAGGGCACCGTTGCCAGCGTGCCGCCCCAGGGAGGAAGAAAGCATCCCCATCAGGAGCTTTTGCAGATCGATACCACCAATATTTTATTCATCTGCGGCGGAGCCTTTGAGGGCCTGGATAAGATGATCGAGACGAGACTGGATCAGAAGGCAATCGGCTTTAACAATGAGATTGTAGCGAAAAAGGATCGCAATGTGGGTGAACTCCTGCGCAAGGCGCTACCACAGGATTTTGTGAAATTCGGGCTAATCCCGGAATTTATCGGACGTGTGCCCATTACGGTATCCCTGGATGCGCTGGACAAAAATGCATTGATGCGCATCCTGACGGAGCCGCGCAATTCCCTGATTCGCCAGTACAAGAAGCTGCTGGAATTAGACGGTGTGGAGCTGTCCTTCGAGGAGGAAGCGATAGAGGCCATTGCGGACAAATCCTTAAAGCGCAAGACAGGCGCCAGAGGTCTTCGCTCCATCATGGAGAAGGTGATGCTGGACGTGATGTATAAGGTTCCCTCCGATGAAAGCATTACAAGCTGTATTGTCACCAAGGATGCGGTGGAGGGAACGGCAGCAGTCATAACAAATGGAAATAGAATTGAAAGCACCAGTATCAGTGCTTAGGAGAGCATCATGAGTGAATGGATGAGAGAACTTCCGGCCATCGCCCTGCGGGGGATGACCATATTGCCGGGAATGGTGGCACATTTTGACGTAAGCCGGCAGAAGTCCATAAAAGCGGTGGAAAATGCCATGCTCCGGGATCAGCACATATTCCTGGTGACTCAGAGAGATCTGGAGGAGGAAGAGCCGGATCAAAATGGGTTGTATAAAATCGGAATTGTGGCCAGCGTCAAGCAGGTGATCAAGCTGCAGCACGAGGTGGTCCGGGTTCTGGTGGAAGGAGAGCGGCGGGCAGAGCTTTTAAGCTTTCTGGAACAGGAGGAATTCCTGCTGGCGGAGGTGGCTGTCTTTGAAGATCAGAACCAGGAGGAGACGGCAGCTGAGATCACGGAGGCCATGGTAAGAGGGATTCAGGAGACGCTGGGGACCTACAGCATGGTCAGCCCCAAGATCGGCAAGGAACTGGTGAAGCAGACCCAGGATATGAGGAATTTGCCCCATCTGATGGATCATGTGGGCAATAACCTGCCTCTGAGCTTTGAGTACAAGCAGAGGATCCTTGAGGCCGTGAGCTTGGAGGAACGATATGAGGTTATTATAACGATCTTGTTGAACGAGATCAACGTCATTCGCATCAAGAACGAATTCCAGGCCAAGGTCAAGGAGAAGGTGGATCAGAACCAGAAGGAATACATTTTGCGGGAGCAGCTGAAGCTGATCCGTGAGGAACTGGGAGAGGATAATACTCAGTCGGATGCAGACCACTTTCTGGAGGAAGTAAAGAAGCTGAAGGCGGACAAGTCGGTAAAAGATAAGATTAAGAAAGAGATTGAACGCTACAAGAGCGTCATGTCCAATTCCTCGGAGAGCGCAGTGATCCGAGGCTATATTGAGACTTTGCTTGAACTGCCCTGGAACAAGGAATCCAGGGACAATCGCGACATCCGCCGGGCGGAGACCATCCTGAATGAGGATCATTACGGCCTGGAGAAGGTCAAGGAGCGAATGCTGGAATTTCTGGCTGTGCGCAATCTGACCAAGAAGGGCGAGAGCCCCATCATCTGTCTGGTGGGGCCGCCGGGAACCGGCAAGACCAGTATTGCCCGGTCTGTGGCCAGAGCGCTGGAGAAGAAATATGTGCGCATCAGCCTGGGCGGCGTCCGGGATGAGGCGGAGATACGGGGACACCGAAAGACGTATGTGGGCGCTATGCCCGGCCGGCTTGTCAATGCCTTAAAGACTGCGGGAGTAAAGAATCCGCTGATTCTGTTGGATGAGATTGACAAGCTTAGCAGCGATTATAAGGGGGACACCGCTTCCGCTCTCCTGGAGGTGCTGGATGCGGAGCAGAACAGCAAGTTCCGGGATCACTATGTGGAACTGCCCATCGACCTGTCGGAGGTGCTTTTTATCGCCACCGCCAACTCCACCCAGACCATTCCACAGCCCCTGCTGGATCGTATGGAATTGATCGAGGTCAGCAGCTACACGGAGAACGAGAAGGCTCATATTGCCAGAGAGCATCTCTTTGACAAGCAGCTGGCGCACAACGGCCTTAAGACAGAGCAGCTCTCCATCAGCAGCAAAGCGCTGGAGAAGATCATACGCGGTTACACGAGAGAGGCTGGTGTCCGGAATCTGGAGCGGAAGATCGGAGAGATCTGCCGCAAGGCGGCACGAGAGATCTACGTGGACGAGAAGAAAAAGGTAAAGATTACCGAGAGCAACCTGGAGCATTATCTGGGCAAGGAGCGGTATCATTACAATCAGGCAAATGAGAATGACGAGGTAGGCGTTGTCCGGGGACTTGCGTGGACCAGCGTAGGCGGTGATACGCTCCAGATTGAAGTG
Source organism: uncultured Lachnospiraceae bacterium (assembly GCA_902463835.1). GTDB lineage: Bacteria > Bacillota > Clostridia > Lachnospirales > Lachnospiraceae > 14-2. The sequence continues at coordinate 923 of CABQGZ010000214.1, read as the reverse complement.
AACATTATGCCTGGAAAAGGAGAATTCAAGCTGACTGGACAGCTGGGAGATGTGATGAAGGAATCCGCCCAGACCGGAATCAGCTACATCCGCTCCGTCAGCAGGGAATACGGGATTGAAAAGGAATTTTTCGGAGAGAATGATATTCACATTCACATCCCGGAGGGAGCGGTGCCAAAGGATGGTCCCTCTGCAGGTATCACCATGGCCACCGCCATGCTGTCGGCTATCACGAACCGTAAGGTGCGGGCGGATGTGGCTATGACCGGAGAGATCACCCTGCGGGGCAGAGTGCTCCCCATCGGCGGCCTGAAGGAGAAGATCCTGGCGGCAAAGAACGCAGGCATTAAGACCGTATGCGTGCCGAAGAAGAACGAGGCCGACGTGGAAGAAATCTCTGGAGAAATTAAAAAGGGGATTGAGATTGTCTATGTGGAGAACATGGATGATGTTCTGAAGGTAGCCCTGTGTCAGTAAGCCTGAGCAGGCAGAAGCGTGTCGGACAAGCGGTCGTGTGAATCAGAATGATATATGAATCATGACCAGGATATGAGAGTGAGGAGATAGATATGGTAATTAAGACGGTAAATCTGGAGACCGTCTGCGGCATCACCAGCACACTGCCGAAGAATGAGAAGCCGGAGATTGCTTTTGCGGGGAAGTCCAACGTGGGGAAGTCCTCGTTGATCAACGCATTGATGAACCGCAAGTCTCTGGCGCGGACGTCGGCGCAGCCCGGCAAGACCCAGACCATCAATTTTTATAACATCAACGACGCCATGTATCTGGTGGATCTGCCTGGCTACGGATATGCCAAGGTGTCCCAGCAGGAAAAGGAAAAATGGGGACAGATGATCGAGAATTATCTCCATCAGTCCAGGCAGCTTCGGGCGGTATTTCTGCTGATCGATATCCGCCACGAG
>CABQGZ010000213.1 GCA_902463835.1 uncultured Lachnospiraceae bacterium | reverse complement strand
GGGTATGATAAAAGCACAAAATTCCAACTTTAAAAGGAGAGGATCACATATCATGAAATACTTGGTCGACACGGGAAACCTTGCCCAGATAAAGCACTGCAACGAATTTTATCCACTGGCGGGCGTCACAACCAACCCCACCCTGGTAGCAAAGGAAAAAACAGATTTCTGGACTCTGATCAAAGAGATACGGCGTGTGATAGGTCCGGACAAAATGCTTCATGTCCAGACCGTTCAGACCACCGCGGAAAAGATGGTGGAGGAAGCAAGACGGATCAAGGAGACCGTAGGCGGCGAATTTTACGTCAAGATTCCCATCGGTGAGGAGGGCTTAAAAGCCACTATGATGTTAAAGAAGCTTGGCATCGGCGTGACTATGACCGCTATCTTCACGCCGGCCCAGGCACTGATCGCCGCAAAGGCAGGGGCTTCCTTCGTTGCCCCTTACGTGAACCGGCTGGATAACATCATCGGCGACGGCGTAAACGTGGTTTCCGATATCGTACAGGAATTCCAGACGTACGGCCTGGACTGCCAGGTTCTGGCCGCAAGCTTCAAGAACTGTGAGCAGATACACAAGTGCGCGCTGGCCGGCTGTCATACCGTCACCATCGCAGCCGACTTATTCCAAGCCGTCATCGCCCATCCCATGACAACGGCCGCAGTGGAAGGCTTTGAAAAAGACTGGAAAGCAATGTACGGAGAAAAGACAATACTGGATTTTTAAGAAAGAGGTTTCTAAATGTATAAGGATTTTAAGATCAGACCACCTTTTTTTGAGATTGGGCCAAAAGCCTACCTCTATGGGGAAGAGATGCTTGCGCTGGCAAAGGTCATTGACCGGACAGCTATGAAATACGATGTGGACATAATTGTGACACCTCAATACACGGATATCCGCCTGCTGGCGGACAACACGGAGCGCATTCTGGTATTCGCCCAGCACATAGACTGCCTGCCGGTGGGCAGAGGACTGGGTTCCGTTCTTCCGGAAGCCGTCAAGGCGGCAGGCGCAGTGGGCGTTATGCTCAATCACGCCGAGAAGAAGCTTACCCTGGATACGGTGGCTAAGACCATCCGCCGTGCGGATGAGGTGGGCCTGGCTACCATCGTATGCGCCGATACCCTGGAGGAGCTTACCGCCATCGCGAAGCTCTCCCCCAACCTGCTGGTGGCGGAGCCCACCGAGCTCATTGGCACAGGGCAGACCAGCGACGCCGGCTATGTGCAGGATACCATAGAGACTGTCCGCAGCATTAACCCGGACATCATGGTTCTGCAGGGCGCCGGAATCTCCAACGGCCAGGATGTGTACAACACCATCAAGCTTGGCGCCCAGGCCACCGGCAGCACCAGCGGCATCCTAAAAGCCGCCGACCCCTATGCCATGGTAGAAGAGATGATCTATTCCCTTCGCAAGGCCTGGGATGAGCTGCACGGGTAATGGCGTTTCTTCCCGCGCCGCCCCACTACTTTTATCATCGGAGGAACCCTTATGGATGTTTTTGAACGCAAGCAGAAAATATTAGACATACTGCACCGGGACGGAAGAGTCAAGGTAAATGATCTAAGCGCCCTGTTTGAGATCTCGGATGTGACGATCCGCATGGATCTGGCCGATCTGGAGGCCAAGGGACTGTTGTCCCGGGTGCATGGCGGAGCCGTGAGCTCCTACAAGTCCTACTACAACATGAACATGCAGCAGCGCCTTTGCGCCAACCAGGAGCAGAAGCAGGCCATTGCCCAGCACATCGTCGGAATGCTGGAGGAATACGACACCGTGATGCTCAACGCCGGAACCACCACCCTCACCGTCTTTCGCATGTTTCCTGCCAACCTTACTTTAAGCATCGTGACCAACTCCATTGCCATCGCTCTGGAGGCAGGCAACAATCCGAATTTTAACGTGGTTCTCCTGGGCGGCGCGGTGAACTCCAGGCATCAGTTCATATACGGGGACGACGCCATCGCCCAACTGGAAAAATATCATGCGGACAAGCTGATTCTCTCCGTGGACGGCATCTCGCCGGACAGCGGATTGACCACCTTCTACAATCAGGAGGCGGAACTGGACCGGATCATGCTGGCCCACGCTGCCACCAGAATCATCGCCGCCGATCTCACCAAGCTGGGCCGGACTGCCTTTGCCCGGATCTCCGACATCGGCAAGGCGGATTATATCGTCACCAATGCAGATGCCTCCATCCAGGAGGACATCGACGAGCTGAGGCTGCTGGTTCCAAATGTAATTACCGTGTAGCTATCTTACGGTGTGCATAAGACAAGAAAGGTGTGAATTATGAAATATTTATTAGGTATAGATGTGGGAACCACCTCTCTGAAAGCAGTGCTTTTCGATGAGACAGCCACCCCCGTCAAGGCCGTCACAAAAGATTATACCCTGCGGGTTGACGGGGATCTTGTAACATTCCCGGCGAAACAGTATTGGGAGCTTTTCTCCCAGGCCCTGGCGGAGCTGTCCGCCGGCCATGAGATTACCGCCCTCAGTATCGATACCCAGTGTGAGACTATGATCGTTACAGATGCCGCCGGAAACCCGCTGACCGACGCCATTGTCTGGCTGGACAACCGTGCCGTCAGAGAAGCCGATATGATCCGGGTGCATTTTGGGGAGCAGAAGGTCTACGAGGTAACCGGCCAGCCGGAGATCACAGCAACCTGGCCAGCCTGCAAGCTTCTGTGGTTGAGGGAACACCGGCCCGATCTGTGGCCCCGGATTGACAAGATCTTCCTGTTGGAGGATTACCTCCTCTACCGCCTCACCGGACAGTTCGTGACAGAGCAGACCCTGCAGTCCTCCACCATCTACTACGACATTCATAAACACACCTGGTGGACAGAAATGCTGGATTTCATCGGCGTCTCTCCCAGGCAGCTTCCCAGCGTCCGGGGCTGCGGCGAGCTTGTAGGGGAGTACAACCACATCAAGATCGCTACAAGCGCCATGGATCAGGTAGTCGGAGCCATCGGAGCCGGCGCTGTGAAAACCGGAATCGTCACAGAGATGACAGGAACTACTATGGTGATCTTCCTCCCTTCCGACACAATTCCGCCATACAATCCCGAAAGCAGGATCCCCTGCCACCTAAACTACGACGGACGCTATTGTCTTCTCTCCTGGTCCCCCACTGCCGGCATGGCTCTCAAATGGTTTAAGAACCAGTTCTGCGAGAATTACAGCAGCTTCGACGCGCTGACTGCCCTTGCCAAACCAATCGCCCCGGGCAGCAACGGTCTGACCTTCCTGCCCTACCTGTGCGGTTCTACCATGCCCAAATATAATCCGGACGCCAAAGGCGCCTTCCTGGGTTTTACGATGGAACACACCCGGGGGCATGCCGTTCGCAGTATCCTGGAGGCGGTGGCCTGCATGCTGAAGCGCAATCTGGATTACCTCGGTGTGGAATGCAGTGAGATCCGCTCCATGGGTGGGGGCGCCAAAAGCAGTCTGTGGTGCCAGATCAAGGCGGATATGTGCGGCAAGAAGATCGTCACCCTGAAAAATGAGGAAACAGCCTGCCTTGGCTCCGCCATTCTGGCTGGGGTAGCTGCCGGCGTGTTCGACAGCGTATCCTCCGCCTGCGACCTGGCCGTTTCCGCCAACACCACCTACTTCCCCAGCGGTACGGATTACTCGGAATGCTACCGGAGATTTTGTATACTGGAGGCCAGACAGGTCTGAAGCCTCCGCTAATCAGTTGACGCAGCAGAATGAAACACACGAATCCCCCGCTCCGGGCGCAGACTGTCATAGCGGTAGAATCCCCGAGCTTCCAGCCGCCCGTCTGCATGGGCGATCACTGTAGTGCTGCCCACAGCGCCGATGCGGATCGCATCTTTGATATCCGACACCTGCCACTGTCCATAATCCTCTCCGGAACCGCAGGCATATAATGCACCGTCCGCCCGAAGGCCTACCGAATGATCCTTGCCGCAGGCCACATCCACAATATGGTGCCATCCCGCCGTTACACATTCCTGGCTGTATACATGCTCGTTGATAGCCGGATCAAAGGTATATCCGCCGGTTGCCATGACCATCCCGTCCGCGCACAGACAAAGCACATGGATGGAGCCGGCAAACACCCGGACAACATTCCGGTAACTGGCCAGATCATGGCGGTTTGGCCCGTCATAATTATAGCCCACATCCACCGTGGTTCCGTCTCTTCGAATCCCGACCGTCTGCCAGTAGGGCGTACCGATGGACACAATATCCTTCCACTCCTGCACATTTCGCTGTCCGTCGCTGTTATCACCTGCGGCAACTACAGTTCCATCACGTTTTAGTCCTACCGTATGGCTCTTCCCACAGGAAATCTGAACCAGATCCGTCCAGGCTGACACCTCCAGCTGTCCGGCTGAATTATCTCCCACCGCTACCGCTGTCCCGTCTTCCCGGATACCCGCAGCATGATTCACGCCAAAGCTTACGCTTTTCAAGCCTCTCAGCTGCTCTGGCTTCCATGGCTTGTTGATGGCTGCTATCTCAGTCAAAAGTTCTTCAAACTCCACGGTTCTTTGCCTCCTTTTTCCATTGCTCCCATTCTGTGCTGTCCCATTCCGGCGTCCCTACCGGGCAGGAGATCATACAGTGGCCGCATCCCATCTTGTGATGCAGTACTTTTCGCGCTTCATTTCGTCCGTCGTGGCATTTCTGGTAATCCATCTGCTCTTCTCTGGTCACATCCGGCCTCCAGGCCACATTTTTCATGGTTTGAAACAGACAGTTCCGCACGCAGGAATCACAGTTCCCGCAAAATTCCCGCTCCACCGGGATCCCGGTCTCAATCTCCTCGTCCGTGAGAAAGCCGGTGAGATTCAGTCTGGGGCCATCCACATCCGGGCACACCAGCAGCGTATTTTTTCCGATCCAGCCAAGTCCGGCTCTGCGCGCCGCGTCCTTCAGATTGATATTGTCACTGAGATGCGCGTCAAAATCTGTCCGAAGCTTTGGCATATACCAGTCAATCCCTTCCAGATCCAGCGTGCGCACAATGGTCTTCTCAATGGCGCTCCTCACCCAGAAGGCCTCTATATGGTTCTCGTAGAACTCCGGCTCCTTGCATTTATCCACCGTCAGCAGCCTGGGATACGGCGTCACCGCCACCACGCAATATTTATATTTTCCTTTGTAACGGGAAAAATCAAGTCTGCATGCCCCCCATATGGAGCGGGGATATTGTCCGCAGATCTCATCCATAAGTTTTCCTAGCCTTGTCTGTGCCATGGTATCCCTCCTACTTATCGGTTGTTATATCCAGTTCGCAGCAATCATCGCCCTTGGCAAGCTGCTTTGCGAAGCGCAGCGTGATGGGGAAATTGCTGGCTCTCCCAAAGTCTCCCTTGCAGGCATGACGGCACAGCTCCTGGACCCGTGCCCCATCGAGACCTTCCGCAAGCCAGGCCGCCACCAGGGGGCAATACCGGAACTGAACCACCGCATGCTCCGGCGCAGCCTCCTTGATCGAGGCATGAAATACTTCCTTTCCCGGCCCTTTTACCATATGCTCCGCAAACTCCCCCGCATTCTGTACCTTCCAGGCGGCTGTGGATTTTCTGCCATTTTCAAAAATTGCTTCATCCGTTAGCGCCTCCACATCATATCCCAGCTTTTCCGCTGTCTGCAGCAAGTAATGCAGCCACATGGCACGGTCGTGTGTGCCGTCTATCATGCCTTTCGCGTAGTCGGAGCTGCCCGGATACGCCTCCAATTGATATTTCTTTGTCATAATCCTCTTCCTTTCTCTCAAGCTGCCTCTATGCCCATACGGCGCTTTGCCCCGCGCTCCAGGGCGGCAAATAACTGTGAAAAAATAATGCTGAATAAAATGTAGATCACACCCACCATTATATATGCTTCTATAAAACGATACCCATCTTCCGCCGCCAGCTTTGCCACAGCCATCATATCCATAACGGAGATTGTAAATACAATGGACGTATTCTTCAGTGTGCTGAGCACAAAGTTAAAATAGTTGGGCAGGGCAACGACCACTGCCTGGGGAATTACAATCCGCCAATATCCTGTCAACCTCGTCATCCCTATGGCGTGCGCCGCCTCCAGCTGCCGCAGATCCACCGCGTCAAAGGCTCCCCGTATGATCTCGCACAGATAGGCGCCGGAATACAAGGTCAGAGCCGCCACTGCCGCTCCCAGCGCAGAAATGTTGCTGGCGCTCCACTGCCGCACTCCCCCATAAAA
>CABQGZ010000212.1 GCA_902463835.1 uncultured Lachnospiraceae bacterium | reverse complement strand
GGCAAGTCTGAGGCAAAAGCAGAAGCGAAGCCGGAGGCAAAGACGAAAGCGGAGGGAACGCCGGAGGCAAAGACGAAAGCGGAGGGAACGCCGGAGGCAAAGACGGACGCCCAGGTGAAAAAGGCAAAACCGGAGGGCAAGGCAGAGGCTGAGGCGAGACCGAAGAAGAAGTCCAGCATCACCGCAGTATTCAATCCTCAGAACAGCAAGATGGGCGGGAATGGCAAGCGCTCCAGGAATCAGAGGCAGGGACGTCCGGAGGGAGGAAGACCTCAGGGACAGAATCGCCCGGAGGGAGGAAGACCCCAGGGACAGAATCGCCCGGAGGGAGGAAGAACCCAAGGGCAGCGTCCGGCGCAGAGTCGTCCAGAGCAGCCCCAGAGAACTGCATCTGAGCGCGCAGAGGCTGTAAAAGCAAAATTTGATAAGATACTTGGGGTGGAGAAGCCTGCGGTTACGAAGCAGGAGGTTGTAAAGCAGCCGGAACGTCCGGAAGCAGTGGAACAGCTGAAAGCCCCGGAGAGGGTGGCTATGCCGATGAATCCGATCAAGTCCGACCGTGTGACAGGACTGGAACGTCCGGCAAATCCAGAGCGTCCTGCCGGTCAGGAACATCCGGAAGCTTCGGAGCGTGTGACAACTCAGGCACGTCCGGTGAATCCGGAGCGTCCCCAGCGTTTTGACAGACCGCAGAGCCAGGATCGTCCGATGCGTGGGGACAGACCGCAGAGTCAGGATCGTCCGATGCGTGGGGACAGACCGCAGGGCCAGGATCGCCCGATGCGTGGGGATAGACCGCAGGGCCAGGATCGTCCGATGCGTTCGGATCGTCCACAGGGACAGGATCGCCCAATGCGTGGGGACAGACCGCAGGGCCAGGATCGTCCGATGCGCTCGGACAGACCGCAGGGCCAGGATCGTCCGATGCGTTCGGATCGTCCACAGGGACAGAACAGGCCGGGCGGCGACAGACCGGCACAGTCTCGTTATGGCAATGACAGAGGTGGAAGAAATGATGGTGAAAGAAATAATAACCGCACTTTCCAGGGGGCGCGCCCGAATGGTCCTCGCAGCCAGGGTGATAAAGGCGGCGCGCGAGTCGGCGGCAATCGTCCGAAGGAACAGAGGAATCGGTTCGAGCAGGAGATCACCAAGCTCAACCAGAGCGCACCGGTAGCGGCAGAAGAGCCAAGAAAGGAATCCAGGGATCCCCGCCGTGTAAATGCGCCTCAGAAGCAGACCAGAGAACGAGGACCAAAGAAGCAGGAGCGTCTGGTGAATCTGGAGAAGGATGCAGCCAAGAGGAAGAAGCCGCAGCAGGCACAGGCACCTGTGGTTAAGGAAGAAGAGGTAATTAGAAATATCGTTCTTCCTGAGACGCTGACCATCAAGGAACTGGCAGAAAAGATGAAGGTTCAGGCCTCTGCCATCGTGAAGAAGCTGTTCCTTCAGGGGACTATGGTGACTGTCAACCAGGAAATCGACTATGAGAAGGCAGAGGAGATCGCGCTGGAATTTAACTGCATCTGTGAGATGGAGGAGAAGGTAGATGTGATCGAGGAACTCTTAAAGGAGGATGAGGAGGACGAAAGCAAGATGGTAAAACGTCCGCCGGTAGTCTGTGTCATGGGTCACGTAGACCATGGTAAGACCTCTCTTCTGGACGCCATCCGCGACACCCATGTCATCGACCGTGAGGCAGGCGGTATCACCCAGCATATCGGTGCGTATATGGTTACCTGTAACGGCGAGAAGATCACTTTCCTGGATACTCCGGGACATGAAGCCTTCACCGCCATGCGTATGCGTGGAGCTAACGCTACGGACATCGCTATTCTGGTGGTGGCTGCAGACGACGGTGTAATGCCTCAGACTGTGGAGGCCATCAGCCATGCCAAGGCTGCCGGCGTGGAGATCATTGTTGCCATCAACAAGATCGATAAGCCCAGCGCCAACATCGAGCGTGTAAAACAGGAATTGTCAGAATATGAGCTGATTCCTGAGGATTGGGGCGGAAGCACCATCTTTGTACCGGTGTCCGCACGAACCCATGAGGGTATTGACAACCTGTTGGAAATGATTCTTCTCACAGCGGAGGTCAGCGAGTTGAAGGCCAATGCAAAACGTCTGGCCAGAGGTCTTGTCATCGAGGCACAGCTTGATAAGGGACGCGGAGCGGTAGCCACTATACTGGTACAAAAAGGTACGCTGAAGGTTGGCCAGCCCGTGGCGGCAGGAAGCTGTTACGGCAAGGTTCGCGCCATGATCGACGACAAGGGAAGAAGAGTGAAGGAAGCAGGACCTTCCACACCAGTGGAGATCTTAGGTTTGAACAACGTGCCGAATGCCGGTGAGGTATTTGTCTCCACAGACACAGAAAAAGAAGCTAAGAGCTTTGCGGATACATTTATTTCACAGGGAAGGGAAAAGCTATTAGAGGATACAAAGGCAAGAATGTCCCTGGATGATCTGTTTACACAGATCAAGTCCGGCAATGTAAAGGAGCTTGGCATCATCGTGAAGGCAGATGTACAGGGCTCTGTGGAAGCAGTAAAACAGAGTCTCGTAAAGCTCTCCAACGAAGAGGTTGTAGTGAAGATCATTCATGGCGGTGTTGGAGCCATCAACGAATCGGATGTAAGCCTTGCGTCGGCTTCCAATGCTATCATCATCGGCTTTAATGTTCGTCCGGATGCACAGGCGAAAGCTAGTGCGGAGCGGGAAGGTGTGGACTTAAGACTCTACAAGGTAATCTACAATGCCATCGAAGATGTTCAGGCAGCCATGAAGGGTATGCTGGATCCAATCTTCGAGGAAAAGGTACTTGGCCACGCGGAGGTACGCCAGATCTTCAAGGCGTCCGGCGTTGGAAATATTGCAGGCTCCTATGTTCTGGACGGTATATTCCAGCGGGGCTGCAAGGTACGTATTTCCAGAGAAGGCGAGCAGATCTACGAGGGCAGCCTGGCTTCCCTGAAGCGTTTCAAGGATGATGTGAAGGAAGTAAAGACGGGCTTCGAGTGTGGTCTTGTATTTGAAGGATTTAACGACATTCAGGAGCTTGATATCGTAGAGGCATATACGATGGTAGAGGTTCCTAGATAGAAAGTCTGAGGATAGAAAATGAGAAAAAACAGTATCAAGAATACAAGAGTCAATGGCGAGGTTATGCGGGAGCTTGGCAATATCATCCGGGGGGACATTAAGGATCCCCGGATCAACCCGCTGACCTCTGTGGTGGCGGTAGAGGTAGCGCCGGATCTAAAGAGCTGTAAAGCTTATATCAGCGTGCTGGGGGATGAGCAGTCATGCAAGGATACCCTGGCAGGCTTGAAAAGTGCTGAGGGCTATATCCGGACAAAGCTTGCAAAGAGCATCAACCTTCGGAATACACCTGAAATCCGGTTTATTTTGGATCAGTCTATCGCCTATGGCGTGAGCATGTCAAAGCTGATTGACGAGGTGAACGGCGGACCGAAGACGGAGGAATAGATATGGAAAAAATAGCGTCAGAGTTAGATGGTGTGACTACCGTTGCCATCCTGGGGCATGTGCATCCGGATGGTGACTGTGTAGGCTCCTGTCTGGCAACCTGGAATTATATTACTGCCTGGTATCCAAAGATCCAGGCGGATGTGTATCTGGAGCCCATTCCAAATATTTTCCGATTTCTTAAGGGCGCAGACCAGATTCATCACAACTTTGAATCCGGACAGGTCTATGACCTGTGTATTGTGCAGGATTGCGGTGACACAAAGCGTCTGGGGGAGGCTGTGTCGTATTTTGAGACGGCGAAACGAACCATATGTATCGACCACCACATAAGCAACGACAGCTTTGCGGATGAGAATTATATTTTTCCAAATGCAAGCTCCACTTCAGAGCTGGTCTTTGAATTGATGGAGGAGGAGCGCATCACCAGGGAAATCGCGGAATGCATCTATGTTGGAATCGTGCATGACACAGGCGTGTTTCAATACAACTCCACTTCTGCCAGAACCATGAATATTGCAGGAAAGCTGATGGAGAAGGGCATTGACTTTACAAGGATCATCGACGAGACCTTTTATGCCAAGACATACAACCAGAACCGAGTTCTGGGCAAGGCGCTGATGGACAGCCGGCTGTACTTAGGCGGAGCCTGTATTGCCAGTGTGGTTACAGGGAAGGATATGAAGGAGTTTGATGTTCAACCCAAGCATCTGGAGGGGATCGTCAGCCAGCTCCGTGTGACAAAGGATGTGGAGGCGGCAGTGTTCCTCTATGAAAATGAGGATGGCAGCTTCAAGGTTAGCATGCGTTCCAACGGTAAGGTGAATGTCGCCGAAATTGCCATGAAATACGGCGGCGGCGGTCATGTGCTTGCCTCCGGAGCCACTATGGAAGGGAAGCCCGAAGAGATTCTGGAAAAATTGTGCAAAGAGATAGAAAAGCAGGTTGCGGCATGTGGAACGGCATTGTAAATGTTTATAAGGAAGCGGGCTATACCTCACATGATGTGGTGGCTAAGCTGCGGGGAATTTTCGGCCAGAAGAAGATTGGCCATACGGGAACCCTGGATCCGGAAGCTACTGGTGTGCTGCCGGTATGCTTAGGGAAGGCCACCAAGGTGTGTGACCTGCTGACAGATAAGGATAAGACCTACCGCTGCGTGATGCGCTTAGGAATTACCACGGACACTCAGGATATGACCGGAAGTATATTGAAGGAGCGCCCGGTGAATGTGAGCGAAGCAGTACTCCGGGAGACGATCCTGAGCTTTCAGGGAGCGTATGACCAGATTCCGCCCATGTACTCCGCCCTGAAGGTCAACGGGAAAAAGCTGTATGAGCTGGCCCGGGCCGGCAGAGAGGTGGAGCGGCAGCCAAGAAGAGTATATATTGAAGAAATTCGTATTTTAGAAGCAGTATATCCGGAAATTACCATGGAGGTCACCTGCTCCAAGGGCACCTACATCCGTACCCTGTGTCATGACATCGGCGAAAGGCTTGGCTGCGGGGCATGTATGAAGCAGCTGACCCGCACGAGAGTGGCAGATTTTCAGATTGCGGACAGCCTTACCCTGGAGCTGATTTCCGAGATTGTACACAGCGGCGGTACGGAGGATATTCTGATCCCTGTGGATGCTTTGTTCCAGCGTTACCCAGGAATTTCGGTGACGGAGGACTATCAGAAGGCTATTGAGAACGGCAATCGGATCCCACTTCATGGATTGAAGGAATGGCAGGCCGGATGGCAGGAGGAGCCGGTGCGGCTCTATGACTGTCAGGGACGTTTCGCAGGCATCTACCGTTATCAGAAGGCAGAAGAAGATTTGAAACCGGTGAAGATGTTTCTGTGATGTTGTGCAAAGGAGAATGCAGCGCCATAACCATGTATCTGGAAAGTGGCAGGGATGATACGCTATGTGCTGCGCAAATGAGAGAGCAGAGAGGAAAAGGATGGGAGAGGAATGGAATACATAAGAGAGACTACCGAGATTCAGATTCAAGCGCCCACCGTCCTGTCCCTGGGAAAGTTTGACGGACTTCATATGGGACATAAGCTTCTGATCGAAGTCATGGAGAAAAAGAAGCGGGAAGGGCTTGCCGCAGTCATGTTCACCTTTGATATTCCGCCCAGGGCGGTAGTAGAGGGACAGCAGCAGAGCGTTCTGACCACAAACCAGGAGAAAGAAGCGGTATTCGCCCGAACCGGCATTGATTATCTGATCGAATACCCTTTTAACGATGCAGTGCGTGCCATGGAGCCGGAGGAATTCTTGCGGATGCTGGTGGACAGGCTGCATGTGAAATGTATCGTTGCAGGAACAGACTTTTGCTTTGGCCATAACCGCAGCGGCAATTATGAGACACTGCAGCGAATGAGCCCTGTCCTGGGATTTGAATACATCCTTGTGAAAAAGCGGGAGTATGATCATCGTGAGATCAGCAGCAGCTTCATCCGCGAGGAGATTTTAAAAGGCGACATGAAAATGGCAAACATGCTGCTCGGATATGAATACTTTGTGGAGGGAACTGTGGTTCACGGGCGAAAGCTTGGACGTAAGCTGGGGATTCCCACAGTGAACCTGATTCCGCCCCCCGAAAAGCTGCTGCCGCCCTTTGGCGTCTATGTGTCCAGAGTGCTGGTGGACGGACAGTTGTACGGCGGCATCACCAACGTAGGGAAGAAGCCAACCATAGAGGGGGAGAATCCAGTTGGGGTGGAGACCCATATTTTCGGTTACCAGAAGGATCTGTACG
>CABQGZ010000211.1 GCA_902463835.1 uncultured Lachnospiraceae bacterium | reverse complement strand
ATAAACGCATTAGGAAAGGAGAAAAATAAAATGGCGGTGCCTTTTATCCTGCTGGGTGGTGCGGCGTTGGCCGGCGTCACCGGTGCTGTAAAAAGTGTATCTGCTCACACGAAAAATGCAAACGCAAAGCAGATCGTTGCGGAGGCACAGAATATCTATGACGAGGCGCGGGAGATGCTGGAGGAACAAAGGACCTGCACAGCGGAATGCCTGAAACGGCTGGGAGTGCTCAAGGTAGATATCTGGTCGAAAGAAATGAATGATTTTATCCGTACGTTCAGAGCCTTCAAGAATGTCCGGATGGAAAGTGACGTGGCCGGGGATGAACGTCTGAAGCTCAAGTGTCAGGGAACAGAAAACCTGAAAAATATGGAAGTTGCTGCTTTGAAGGCAACGGAGATTGCGCGGGCAGGCGTTGCTTCTCTTGGCACCGGAGTGCTGGCAGGTATTGCCTCCTACGGCGGAGCGATGATGTTTGCATCTGCATCAACAGGCACGGCCATTGCAAGTCTGTCTGGCGTGGCAGCGACCAATGCAACGCTGGCATGGTTTGGCGGCGGTGCATTGACCGCAGGCGGTCTGGGCATGGCGGGCGGCACACTGGTTCTCGGCGGCATCGTTGTCGGGCCGGTATTGGCAGCCGCAGGCCTTATCATGAATGCCAAGGCGGATGAAAATCTGGCCAGTGCAGAAGCCACGGCGGCGCGGGCCGAAACGGCGGTGGAAAAGATGGCTGTTATGACAGATTTTATGAAAAAGACTGCAAGGATTGCAGAAAACTATTCGGACTTTCTGGTACGCTTTCGCAGTGCATTTTATCCGGTAGTAAATGAGATGAAATATATGGAACAGCGCACCAGACAGAAGCAGAAAAGGATGCTGTACGATTCGGACGATGAGAAAATCGATTTCAACAGCCTGACCGAAGCAGAGCAGAAAAAGATTCATCAGGCATGGCTTATGGCACAAATTATGTGTTCAGTACTGTCAGAACCGCTTCTGACACCGGCCGGGGAACTGGCTTCGGAAGCACAGACAACTCTGCAGAACGCAAGGAATGTGTATCCGGCATTCGCACAGGGAAGGTACGGCTTCTGATGCGCCTGTAAAGGAGAAAGAAGGATCGAGCTGTGAGAAGCAGGGAAGAAAAAAATCTGGAAGGTCAGGCTGGTGCATTTGTGGGCAATGCAGCCTCCCAGAATGTACAAATGGGAACCGATACGGCCATTGACTCTATGAGGGAGCTTTTGTACAAGGCAGGAAAGATTTCAAAAGTGGGCTTTGAGCAGTCCAAGGGAAATCTGTTTGAGTACATTGAGGCAGCAAAGCTGCAAACGAATATGGCAAACTGCGGCGAACGCTTTGACCGGAACCCAGTGACGGATCTGGCGGCAGGTCGGGGAGGATACGGCGGGCATACGGCACCGGATGACTTCCGTATGCAGAGGAATGGCCGAATCGTAGGGCAAGGACAGGCAAAATACAATAACAGTGCCTGGCGAGCTGCGCAGAATTTTGTAGATCCGAAGTATACGGATATGCAACGCATTGCACCAACAGACCAGATGGCAGACATTGAGAGCTGCCTGCACAAAATGGCTGAAAACGGTGAGATTTCAAAAACGGCCTACGAGAATGCGGTATCCAACTTGATGAAGAAGGGCTTGACAGATCCGTCCACTGGCATTGCATCAGGAGGCACAACAACTGCGGAGCTGCAAAAGCTGCGTGGCACAGATGGCAGAGTTTCTCAACAAGCGGTTCGGCAGTATGCGGCTCGCTTTGAAGGAAAGCAGCTGGCGCGGGAGGTCGGTACAACGGCATCGAATATGGCGGTGGCAACCGGTGTTATCACAGCCATTGTGTCCGGTACACAGAATTTGTTTGAGGTGCTGCGGGATCGCAAAACGCTCGACAATGCGTTGGAAGAGGTAAAAGCGGATACCGTCAGCGGTGCACTGCGCGGTGGCGAGACCGGCGTGCTTAGCACGGTGATCCGCTTTGGAGGCCGGAAAGTGGCACTTCCGGTGCTTTCGGATTCAACTGCAGCAACAGTCATGGCGGGCGGTCTGATAGATGGAGGCGCAGCACTTTATTCCTACGCAAAAGGAGAGATCACCGGGCAGCAGCTGCAGGGGGCTTTGGCAGATACGACGGTAAAGTCGGTCGCAACGGTCTATTTTACCAAAGCGCTCGGACTGGTGGTCGGCACGGCAAATCCGTTTGTCCCGATGGCAGTCTATACGGCAGCAGCTTATGTGGTGTCCTGCACACGCGCTATTGTGGAGCAGGCAGAGCTGAATGCGGCAGAGTACGATCGGATGACGGCATTGCTGAAGGAATCAACGCGGTTGGAACAGGAATATCACCGTCAACTGATGGATTTTATGAAGCAATATGAACAGCAGCAGCGTACCCGACTGAGCAGCCTGCTGGATGCTTTCGCGTACCTTGCGGATGATGATACCAACTACGAGCGTGCGGTATATGCCATTTTGAAATATGCAGACCAGACAGGTCTTGCACTGCAGCATAGAGATTTTGACGCGTTCCGCGCAGCAATGTGCTCCGAGGAAGAATTTGTTTTGCGATGACATATGACATGAATAATATAAAACATTCTGAAAGGAACGATGGATCGTGAAAGTGGAGAAAAAACAAAGTCGGGCAAGTGTTCTGGATAAGGCAAAGAAGCTGGCGATTTCAAAAGCGGTAGACCAATATGCAGAAAGTTACGAGAAAAAAACAGGCAAAACAGTGAATGCAGAGGCATTGAAGTCGATTTTTATACAACACGCAGATGTTGTAGAAGACGTGATGACGAAGGGAGACTTTGAAAAAAAGATAAAAACGGCGGTGGATACCGTTGATGTTGTGGAAAAGATGGCACGGACGCAGGATCTCGATGGAAATGTAGTACACACCAAGGATCTTATAAAGGCAAAAAGTGCATTGCATGTGCTGTTTAGCCCGGAAAGCATCAACGGCAGGGGAGACCTGACAGAGAGCGGCAAGCAGGCCATGCAGGAACTGGTGGAAATGTATGACCTGACCAATCCGGAAAAATTGGGCGAGTTTCTGGTAAAGTTGTACATTGCGCAGATTGAGCACTTCAACGAGCGTTTTGAACTACTGGAAGACCTACATCTGAACGACTACAGCAGTCGGCTGATGGATGGCAAAACGTATCTGGAACGCTATAAAAGGGCACAGGATGAAACGAATCAAGTTTCCTACCTTGAAAAGGCGGACGATGCGTTTATCAAAGCAATCCACCGGTTTGAAGGTGCACTTCGCATTTATGTGAGCGATGTGAATAAGATCGTGCGAGGACCTCGTTTTATCAGGAGTATCAAGCTGACAAAACTGGACGGAGACATGAAAAAAATCCGGGGTATGCTTGAGACTATGCAGGAATTGGTTGCGCTGGAAAACCTGGTCGGCCGCTGGAAAAAAGAACCGCAGGATGATATCCAGCGGGAATATCAGAATTTCTTTGATGAGGTGATCGGTGCAAATCTTCCACTCCTGCAGGATTACTGTAGAGATGAAGATGATATGTTCTGGAAAGACATTGAAGAGAATGGACGGACCATTCTTTTAATGGAATAAAATAACACAACAAGTAAAGGAGTAGTACAGTATGGGTAACGGCAGAAATGACATGGGAAAAGAACAGAGCGCTCTGTTTGCGACAGTGGTTTCTTTGGGTGCAGCACTTTTGGGCGGCGGTGCAAAGCTTGCGCTTGACAATATGAAGGCTACGAGCGTTGCACTCATTGATTCCAAAATCAGTGATAACGAAGCAAAAAAGAAAGAGCTTTCCAAGGGTCTTGGCTGGTTGACCAACAGCGAAGAAATCGAAAAGATCAACCAGGAAAATGCAAGACTGCGTGCAAAGAAAGAGAAAAAATAAATTTTGTGTCCGGGGCTAAAGTGCAAAAAATGATTTTGACAGAAACTTTCTGTCAAAAGTCCACTGCACTTTCAGGTTATTACAATCCCGGTCGATTGCACATACAATACAAGTATCACTTCACTGAACGGAGGGTACTTGTACTATGGTGGACTACGCCGACATCGGAAAACGCATCCGTGCCTGCCGCCTTGCAAAGGGCATGACGCAGGAGCAGCTGGCCAATGAGGTCGGCGTGGTGGTCACGCACATCAGCCATATCGAAACAGGCAACTCCGTGCCCAGCCTGAAAACGCTGATCGACATCATCAACGCACTGGACTGCTCCGCAGACGAGCTGCTGTGCATTGAGATCAAAAAAGCAAAGCCGGTGTTCGACAGCTGGATGACCGAACAGCTTGCAGATTGCTCTGCCGATGAGGCAAAGATCATCAAAGAAACGGTGGTCAGCCTGAAAAAATCGCTCCGGAAGGTGTATGGAAAGTCCTCTAAATACAGATATGACTAAAACTTCAAAAACTGAATGCCAGTTGGTAGGCATTGAGTGTTTGAAAAAGCACCCATAAAGTAAACGAACCGCCCCGGTTTCCATAGCAGGAAGCCGGGGCGGTTTTTCTATGTAAGGCTATATAGAAAAATCCCAATGGAAGTTTGCCGGATGGACAATATTGGTGTCCAATCAACGCTTTATAATAAAAGCATCAAAATGATTCATTGGAATCATTCCGAACGGAAAAGGTTACGCATCCATTGAGATGGGAGGAAAAACCATGAAAGAACGATTTGAAATCTATGATGGCGGAGCAGAAGCTAAAAAAGCCAAAGGAAAATCCAAAAATCTGAGCGGCTTTCATCCGCTGTTTACCGCAGCTGCCCGCAGAAGCATTGCGCTGGATGCCTTGAAAATCTGGCTGCTGCTGGGGTTTATTGTTGGCATTGTGACAGGTGTTGCAACCGGTGCCGGAGCGGTGTCGGTCCTTTTGGGGCTTCTGATCGCCGCAGTGATCTACTTCGGCTTCCGGGAT
Organism: uncultured Lachnospiraceae bacterium; assembly: GCA_902463835.1. GTDB lineage: Bacteria > Bacillota > Clostridia > Lachnospirales > Lachnospiraceae > 14-2. The sequence continues at coordinate 1,310 of CABQGZ010000211.1, read as the reverse complement.
GATGTCTACAAAAAAGTATACGGCCCGGAGCATGACAGAGGTCAGCTTCCTTTGCCGGAAGGAATGAGCTGGGAAGAAGCCGTAGACCGCATCCGCCGTGGATTTGCCAACCCGGATGTTGAACAGGTGACGGATACTGCGGATGCCATGACCTTTTACAGCAAAAAGCGTGGTACCTATCAGCTGAAAAACACAGCCGATGGTCTGAAAATGACCATCCTGACCAAGCCATCCAAGAGTAGCAAGAAAGAATATCTGTATGCAGTTTTCAGCAGCGTTCTGCTGTCGCAGGTGATCGCCATCCTGTACCCTGAAAAAATTTCTGCGGAGCAGGTGGAAGAAGAAAAGGAGGCGGCCCGGAAGCTGTTCGGCGCACATAAGATGCCACTGGTCATTGAGCTGGCGATTACGGCGGCGTTTGTTGCATTCGCAGCGTATGTGCTCTATACTACGCTCTATTCGGATAGTGCCCGCTCCAAAGGGATCTCGGACAGCTATCTGAATGTGTTCCCGTCGGAAGCTACCGTGGGAGAAGTGCTGGATGACTTCTTTGCGGACGGCAAATGGGACAACTACGAGCAGAACGGCGTGACCTATGTCAGCTATACTGGCATCGGGCAGAATACGCAGACCGGTGAGAAGATCGTGATTGGCATTTATTTCAAGCTGAACAGCGATAAAACCTTTGGCATCGACCGGATGACATGGAACGGCGATACCATGAATACCTTGGAACAGCTTGGCGTGATCTCAGCTCTGAACGACAGCTACCGGGAATCTCACGGCCTTGCCAGCAGCAATGCGCTGGACAGTGCATTCGATGAACTGGAAAATGCACTGGATGAAGCCCTTACGGATTCAGCCTCCAGCGAGGCAGCGCCGGAGAGTGAAGCGGTAAGCACGAGTGTTACAGAAAGTGTGCCTTATACCGAAACAGCGGATGCTTATGATGCAGATGATGTTTTCCCCGCTGCGACACGCTTTGATGAACAGGTCACCAGTACAAATGGAATGGATACCTACTCAAAGCTGGCAGGGGAAATCTCGGTAGAGTATAATCATTATGACGAACTGACCGAAGAAATCAAAGAATATTTCCTCAGCTATGGCCCCTATTTCCGGACGGCATGGCTCAACGCCATGTATACGGATATTTATGAGGATACCGGAAGATACGGCAACGCCACGGCACTGTACGACTTTGTGAACTATATGAACTTTTACGATGCGATCACCTCTTATTACGACCCGGATCCGATGAGTCAGGCGTTTCATGATGTGATTCTCTCGATGGAAGATCAGATTTACGT
>CABQGZ010000210.1 GCA_902463835.1 uncultured Lachnospiraceae bacterium | reverse complement strand
GTACGACTGGATCTCCTTTCAGGGCTACGATCCCATCATTGTTGCCACCAAGCTGGACAAGATCAACCGGAGCCAGATACAAAAGCAGATCAAGCTGATACGGACAAAGCTGGTGGTGAAGCCGGGAACCTTGATCCTGCCCTTTTCCGCCCAGACAAAGCAGGGAAGAGAAGAAATATGGCAGGGCATGGACGAATTGCTCCTGCCGGAAGCTGAGAATGGCCATGAAGCATAAATATCTGTTTGTAACCCTTCTGCTGCTGATCCTTGCTTTGACCGGTTTTGGCTTCACCAAAGCTTATGTGGGATTCAGCCAGCAGCAGGGAAAAGAGGAACTGCTCATCGTGACATCCTTTTATCCCGTCTATGTGGCGGTACAGAACGTAGCCGGAGACTGCGAGAATGTGGTAGTCCAAAATTTAAGCGAGCCCCAGACCGGCTGTCTCCACGATTACCAGCTGACGCCCCAGGACATGATTCTGCTGTCCCAGGCGGATATTTTCGTGGTAAATGGCGGCGGAATGGAGTCCTTTCTGCTGGATATCGCAGAGGAATACCCGGATCTTACCATCATAGATGCCGGCGCTGCTATCTTCAGAGAATCGGACAGCCACGACCATACGGACACGGAGGACGAGAGCATATCCCATACAGAGGACAGTCTGGACAGCACCGAGCATTCCCATGAGGATCACTCCCATGGGGAGAACGCCCACGCCTGGATGAGCTGCCACCATTATACAGAGCAGATCACAGCCATCCGGGACGGTCTGATGGCCACAGATCCCGCCCACAAAGATTCCTACAAGACCCAGGCCGCCGCATATCTCGCCAAAGTCGAAAAACTGTGGCGGGAAGCATCGAAGCTGCAGACTGCTGCCCAGGGACAAAACGTGATCCTTTTACACGAGGCCTTCGAATACCTGGCCGAGGACTATGGCTTCACCGTAGCAGCTGAGCTGAACCTGGATGAAGAACGCCAGATCAGCGCCGGCGAGATTGCCCACATCCTGGACACCATACAAGCGCAAAAAATAAAAATTATTTTTGCCGAGGACTTGTACGGAAAAGACATCGGTGATACCATAGAAAAAGAGACAGACTGCAAGGTATACTACCTAAACACCCTGACCCGCGGAGATGGTTCCGCAGATGGCTGGCTCAACGGCATGGAAGAGAACCTACGCACATTGCGCGAAGCGCTGAACGGCTAAGTCTGAGCGTCCCTTTTTCAAGAAAGCGAAACAACCATGAAAAAAATTATCAAACCCTGCGGCCTCCACTGCATAAAAGTAAACCACCTATCCGTAACCATCGGAGGCCAGCAGATTTTAAAGGACATCAACCTTCACATCCACTGCGGTTCTCTGAATGCCGTCATCGGCAAGAACGGAGCCGGCAAATCCACCCTGATCCGTGCCATCTTAAATGACGTGCCCCACACAGGTACCATCGAATTCAAGGACACGGAGAACGGAAAGCTTCAGCGGATGCGGATCGGCTATGTGCCCCAGACATTGAATATTGAGAAGCATACCCCGGTCAGTGTCTACGATATGATCGCCTGCTATCAGTCGAGAATCCCTGTTTTTCTAAAAAAAAGCAGACGGGTCAGGCAGGAGATACTGGAGCATCTTAAAAGCTTTGAGGCCGAAAATCTCATTGACAAACAGGTCTGTAATCTGTCAGGCGGAGAGCTTCAGCGTGTACTGCTGTCCATGGCGATCATGGATGAGCCCAACCTGCTTCTGCTGGATGAGCCAGTATCCGGCATTGACCAGAACGGAATGGAGCTGTTCTATAAGAACATTTATCACCTGAAAGAGAACTACGACCTTGCCGTGATACTGATCTCCCATGATCTGGATTATGTGGCGAGGTATGCGGATAAGGTGATCCTGCTGGATCAGGAGGTGTTGAAGCAGGGAACCGTGAAGGAAGTCTATGACAGTGAAGCATTTCGGCAGGTGTTTGGGCATGCAGCGGTTCGAACACCGGATGAGCATGACCGAACCGGAACAGAGCAAAAGGAGGGGGACGGCAGTTTATGAGCGAACTTTTTTCCTGGCTGCAATTTGATTTCATGAAGCTGGCCTTTGCGGCAATCCTGATCATCACACCCCTGTTTGGTCTGCTGGGAACCATGATTGTGGGCCGGAAGATGGCATTTTTCTCGGATGCATTGGGGCATTCCGCCCTGACGGGAATTGCCATCGGCGTTGTTCTTGGAATGACGGACACCAGCCTAGCGATGATCGCTTTTGCCATTGTCTTTGCTCTGCTGCTCAATAAGATCAGCAGCAGGAATGTGGCTGCGACAGACACCGTGATCTCCGTATTTTCCTCCTGCAGTATTGCCATCGGCCTTGCCATACTGTCAAGAGGCGGCAATTTCAGCAAATATTCCAGTCTTCTGGTGGGAGATATCTTAAGCATCACGGCCCGGGAGATTGTGTACCTGCTCCTGATTTTTGCGGCAACCATGCTGTTCTGGTGCGTGTGCAGCAACTGGATGCAGGCCCTGAGTCTTCACCGGACATTGGCAAAGAGCAAGCGCATTCCTGTCACATGTATGGAGTACCTTTTTGCAGTGCTGGTGGCGCTGATCGTGATGCTGTCCATCAAGTGGGTGGGCATCCTGATCATCAACGCCCTTCTGATACTGCCGGCGGCAGCCTCGCGGAATATATCCCAGAATCTGCGGGAATATCACTTTTTTTCTGTGTTGTTCTCCATGTTTTCGGGTGTGCTGGGACTGATCATCTCCTATTATACGAACGTGGCCACAGGGCCTACCATTGTGATTATTGCATCGATCATTTATTTTGCTACCTATCTGTATGGAAAGCAGCAGGGGTAGGAGTGTCAGATATTTGGAGCAGGAAAAAGATGGACCAGAATTGGAGACGGAACGTTATTTCCATATTGAAAGAAAAAAGAGACGAGGAAAGGGAACAATTATGAGTGAAAAAGTATTGGCAGTAGCCGCAGGACATGAGATTACAGAAGGGGAGCTGAATGAATTGATTCGCAAATATCCCCAGGAACAGCAGGTGTATCTTTCGAACCCCAACGCGAGAGCTCAGGTGCTGGAGCAGCTGATCGCCTTCCATCTGTTTGCGAAAATGGCGGATGAGGAGAAGATCACAGAGACAGAGGAATATAAGACCACCATGGAGAGCATGAAGGTGGAGCTGAAGAGCCATATGGCAGCCACAAAGAGCATTGAGAAGGCCAAAGTGACGGAGGAAGAGGAAAAAGCCTATTATGAAGCACATAAAGCGCAGTTTGTGCAGGAACCGCAGGTGAAGGCGCGTCATATACTGGTGGACACAGAGGAAATGGCCAACCGGGCGGCTCAGGAGATTGCAGAGGGAAAGAAGAATTTTGCAGCAGCGGCGGAAGAATACTCCACCTGTCCCTCCAAAGAGCAGGGCGGTGATCTTGGATATTTTACGAAGGGCCAGATGGTAAAGGAATTCGAAAAGGCAGCTTTTGAGGGAGAAATGAATAAGGTGATCGGACCGGTGAAGACACAGTTTGGTTATCACCTGATTCTGGTGGAGGATAAGAAGGAAGGCAGCGAGATGGCCTTTGCGCAGGTGCAGGGCCAGATCTACCAGCAGCTTCTTACGGAAAAGCAGCGGGAAGCATATGACAGCACGGTGGCAGAGCTTGCGAAGAAGTATGGCGTAGAGAAGCGATAAAGGAGCTGGCAGGTCGCATAAGAAGGGAGTGGCAGTTGTGAAACCATGGGTTAAGTATCTGAAAATATTGGCGAATCTGGCGGTGGCGGTACTGACAATTGTAGCAATCTTTTATTTTTGTCCGAAAATACTGGTGTTTTTCATGCCCTTTGTGGTGGGTTATATTATATCGTTGATTGCCAATCCGCTGGTACGTTTTCTGGAAAAAAGATTGAAGATTGTACGGAAGCACAGCTCCATCATTATTATCATTGGAGTTTTGGCAATGGTGATTCTGCTTCTGTATTTTGCAAGTGTGAAGCTGGTGGAGGAGAGCATCCATCTGATTGATCAGCTCCCGGAGATTTATGACAATCTGGCGACGGAATTCAATGCCATCGGCAACAATCTGGAGATCTTTGTGGAACGGCTTCCACAGGATGTGCAGAACAGCATCAACAATATTACAAGCAACCTTGCCTCCTACATCAGTGATCTTGTGCAGGCCATCAGTGTGCCCACCTTTACTGCGGCAGGAAATTTTGCGAAAAATGTCCCCGGAACTTTAATTGCCATTATCATGTGCATTCTGTCGGCGTACTTTTTCACGGCGGATCGGGACAAGATACTGGATGCTGTAAGGGATCATATGCCCAAAGGAATCATGGAACATGTGCTGTATGTGATTCGCGACTTGAAGCATGTGGTAGGGGGCTATTTCAAGGCACAGCTGAAGATTATGGTGGTGGTGTACGTAATCTTAGTGATTGGTCTTGCTATTCTACGGGTAGACTTCGTTTTGTTGGTAGCTTTTCTGATTGCGTTTCTTGATATGCTGCCCTTCTTTGGGACGGGAACAGTGCTGGGGCCCTGGGCGATCATCAAGATCCTTTCCGGGGATTACAAGATGGCCATTGGGCTGATTGTGCTGTATGCGGTGACCCAGATTGTAAGGCAGGTGATCCAGCCGAAGATTGTCGGGGATTCCATCGGGATGAATCCGTTGGCTACGCTGTTTTTCATGTATATCGGATATAAGTTCGGCAGTGTGATCGGTATGATCATTGCAGTGCCGGTGGGGATGATCGTTATCAATCTCTACCAGGCTGGGGTGTTCGACAATCAGATTCGCTGTTTGAAAGAATTGGTGCACGACTTTAATGAGTTTCGGAAGATGTAGCTCTATGAAAAGCAAAAACCCTCTGATTATTCTCCATTTTGAGGAAAATCAAAGGGTTTTTATCTGTTTTATTCAATTGATATATTTACCCAATATCGGTTCACATTTTCTTTGGCCTCCTCATAATTCAGACCACACTTTTGCGTTAATTTATCTATTGTCATTTCTTTCGTTGCGCCAAAATCTGCACAGGTAGAAATATAGGATCTGATCATATCCCGCATTTCGTTTTTAGCTGCATCCATTGCCTTTTCTACTGCTTTTCTGGTCTGTTCTGCTGCTCCTCTTTTCGCCTGGTCAGCTTCTTTCTTTGCCTGGTCAGCTTCCTGCTTCGCCTTGTCCGCGTCTTTTCTGGCCTGCTCCGTATTCCTGCGCTCTTCCTGGATGTCCATCTTCTCAATATTCTCGAATAAATATCCCATACGGTTCTCTCCCATCATTTTAATGTATTCATCCGCTTCCTCCAATGGCACATTCATTTTCACCATCAAAGCTGACAATACCTTCTTGATAATTTCTTTGACATGCTTTGGCGCATTTTCCAGAATTCTGTCCACCTGTTCCATCTGTTCCTGAGGCAGCTGGCGTAACTCTCCAAAATCTCTGGCGGTCTGAATCTTGTTCAACATCATGATCAACGACATCTCATTTCCGCGAGCCAGCAGCTCCTCATTGGTATATGCACAATTGCTCACCAGCTCATACTGAAAATCTGGCATATATGCACCGAACATATCACTGGCCTGGATTCGGTCGCTTAATCTCTTGGGTGCTGACCATCGTCTTGAGCCTTCGTAATACACGATTGGTAAGATCGGCGGGTAACGGAAATCCTTCGTCTTTGTAATCCCTTTGTGATCTTTCTCACGTTCTTTGCCGTATTCATGCTAGATGCAGGTCATATAACGCAGGATCTGCATGGCGACATTGTAATCGACGCTGCTCTTGTGTTCGATGATCGGGATCAGATACAAGGGCATGTCGTATTCCTTTCCGTCGCTGTCCCGAAGATGGATCCGCTTGACGGTATCCGCGTCAAATTCCACCCCCAGGTAGGCCCGGTACCGTTCTGTCACATCCTCGATATCCTCCGGCTGCACATTTTTCAATAACGGAAAATTCAGGTTGTCCCGAACAAACTGGCTGCAAAGGATCGGATCCTTAAATACATCCTTGCTGTTTAAATCTTTTGCCTCCCGCGCAGGCTGGCCTGTCTTCTGATACGCTTTTGCAGCCGTTGCCGCATGTTTTTTGCTGTTATTCATTCTTCTCCTCCTGTCTTTTTGGTAACGTAAACAGGCAGGAGGCTGATCTTTCCGCCCGTCTGCTTCGTTCCTGATACATGTAATCGTTGGCGAAAAGCCAGATTTTTTGACATTCCATATC
>CABQGZ010000209.1 GCA_902463835.1 uncultured Lachnospiraceae bacterium | reverse complement strand
GATGGAAGGGGTCGATCATGTTGATGTCGTTGAGATCCGCGGTGGCTGCCTCGTAAGCCAGGTTGATGGGATGCTTCAGGGGAACATTCCAGATGGGGAATGTCTCATACTTGGCGTAGCCGGCCTTGATGCCACGCTTGTGGTCGTGGTACAGCTGGGACAGGCAGGTTGCCATCTTGCCGCTGCCCGGTCCCGGGGCGGTGATGACCACCAGAGGTCTTGTAGTTTCGATATAGTCATTTTTCCCGTAGCCCTCGTCGCTGACGATTAGGGGGATGTTGGAGGGATATCCCTCAATGGTGTAATGAAGGTAGACACGGATGTTCATTTTTTCCAGCTTGGCTTTGAACTGGGCCGCGCTGCGCTGGCCTTCGTAGTGGGTGATGACCACACTGCCAAAATACAGCCCACGCTCCTCGAAGACGGCCTTTAGACGGAGCACGTCCATGTCATAAGTGATGCCAAGATCCCCACGGATCTTATTTTTCTCAATATCAGTGGCACTGATGACAATGACGATCTCCGCCTGGTCGGACAGCTGCATCAGCATTCGAAGCTTGCTGTCCGGGGCAAAGCCGGGAAGCACCCGGGAGGCATGGAAGTCATCGTACAGCTTGCCGCCGAACTCCAGGTAAAGCTTGTCTCCAAATTTGTTGATACGCTCCATGATATGCTGGGACTGGAGCTTGATGTATTTGTCGTTATCAAATCCTGTTTTCATCCTTTTTCCTTAATGTCCTGCAGTTCGTCTGCAAGGACTTTCTTCCTTATCATATATTATGTTGGTAACAGTTCAGTGCAACTTCCACAAATCCCCGGAATAAGGGATGGGGGCGGTTAGGCCGGGACTTCAGCTCTGGATGAGCCTGGGTGGCAATGAACCAGGGGTGTTCCGGAAGTTCGATCATCTCCACGATCCTTCCGTCGGGGGAGATGCCGGACAGTTTCAGGCCGTGGGAGGTCAGAGCGTTTCGGTAATCGTTGTTCACCTCGTACCGGTGGCGGTGCCGCTCGTGGATGGTGGTCTCCTGGTAGAGCTCATAGGCCTTGCTGGTCTGATCCAGTACACAGGGATAGGAGCCAAGACGCAGGGTGCCGCCGATATCCTCGATCCCGTCCTGATCCGGCATCAGCGCGATCACAGGATGGGTGGTGGAGGGGTTCAGCTCAATACTGTGCGCGTCGTTGTAGCCGCACACGTGACGGGCATATTCCACAATGGCCAGCTGCATGCCAAGGCACAGGCCAAGGAATGGGATGCTGTGCTCTCTGGCGTATTGAATGGCCAGAATCTTGCCGTCGATGCCTCTGCTGCCAAAGCCGCCGGGAACCAGAATTCCCTGGACGCCGCCCAGAAGCTCGTCCGCGTTTTCCGGCGTCAGCAGCTCGGAATCCACCCAATGGATATTCACGGTAGCGCGTTTTGCGATGCCGCCGTGCTTTAAGGCCTCAACCACGGAGATATATGCGTCGTGAAGCTGGGTGTATTTTCCAACCAGAGCAATCTCCACCTCCTTGTCGGGATTGCGAAGCGCGTCAACCATGTCCACCCAGTCAGTGAGATCCGGTTCGGGGCAATCCAGGTGGAGACACTCCAAAGCTACCTGAGCCAACTGCTCCTTCTCCATGGCAAGAGGAGCTTCGTAGAGGTATTCCACATCCAGGTTCTGCAGGACGCATTTGCTTGGCACGTTGCAGAATAAGGCAATCTTATCCTTGATCCCCTGATCCAGCGGATGCTCGGAGCGGCACACGATGATGTCGGGCCAGATTCCCATGCCCTGGAGATCTTTGACGCTGGCCTGAGTGGGCTTCGTCTTCAATTCTCCGGAGGCCTTGATGTAAGGGATGAGGGTCACGTGAATGAGGATGGCATTCTCCCGTCCTACCTCATGCTGGAACTGACGAATGGACTCTAAGAATGGCTGACTCTCAATATCGCCCACGGTGCCGCCTACCTCGATGATGGCAATGTGAGTGTCAGTGGTGGTGAAATTCCGGTAGAACCGGCTCTTGATCTCGTTGGTAATATGAGGGATAACCTGAACGGTACCGCCGCCGTAATCGCCGCGCCGCTCCTTTTGAAGAACGCTCCAGTAGACTTTTCCGGTGGTCACGTTGGAATTTTTGGTGAGACTTTCATCGATGAATCGCTCGTAATGCCCAAGATCCAGGTCTGTCTCGGCGCCGTCGTCGGTGACGAATACTTCCCCGTGCTGGATGGGGTTCATGGTTCCCGGGTCAATGTTGATATAGGGGTCGAATTTCTGCATGGTGACTTTATAGCCGCGGGCTTTTAAGAGACGGCCAAGGGAAGCAGCAGTGATTCCCTTGCCGAGTCCGGATACAACGCCGCCGGTGACAAAGACATATTTAACGGGCATAGGTTACTCCTCCTTATAGTGATGAATGCGGCGTGAAACCGGGGCACATAGGCGGCCGGTCTCTGCCTGGGTGAACTGTTTTTTGAAAACAATGAATCTATTATACAACCGAAAAGACAAGAAATCCAGACTTTCCTGAAAAAAATTTTAGAAAAACTTTAGAAAAGACAAGAAAAGTTCACGAAGAAGATATTGATTTTCCCGTTGATTCAACATATAATGTTTCTAGTGCACTGGATTCGTTGTGCCAGCGGGCGGAATGAGCCTCATTTCCGCAAACATGAGGAGGACATAGATGGATAACAAAGGAAACAATAACCAAAATAATAATAAGAATGGAATGACACTGCTCATTTTCATTCTGGCGGCGCTGGTAGTGCTGTTTGTGGCAACCCTGATGAGCAGCTATCTCAGCAGTATGACTACCCAGAAGATCACCTACAGCGAGTTTAAGGACCGGGTGGAAAAGGGAGAGATAAAGAACATAGAATTTGATTCCGGTCAGATCATTATTTATCCAAAGCAGGAAGAAGGCAAAAAGTCGCTGATCAAATACTACACGGTTCAGCTGCCATACGATTATGATCTGATATCCTTTCTGGAGGAGAACGGCGTGAAGATGGACGTGAAGCAGAGCAGCGCAGCGGAAGGCATAGTCATGAACATCTTGAGCTTTGTGATTCCCGTACTGCTCTGCTGGGTAATCCTTGCCTTCGTCATGCGCCGGATGGGCGGAAGCGGAGGCATGATGGGCGTCGGCAAGAGCAACGCCAAGGTCTATGTGGAGAAGCAGACAGGCATCACCTTCAAGAATGTGGCCGGGCAGGATGAGGCCAAGGAGTCTTTACAGGAAGTGGTGGATTTCCTGCACAACCCCGGCAAATATACGGAGATCGGCGCCAAGCTGCCCAAGGGCGCACTTCTGGTGGGGCCTCCGGGAACCGGTAAGACTCTGCTGGCCAAGGCTGTGGCGGGAGAGGCCAAGGTTCCCTTCTTCTCTCTGGCGGGCTCCGACTTTGTGGAGATGTTTGTAGGTGTGGGCGCGTCACGTGTCCGGGATTTGTTTAAGGAGGCACAGAGACAGGCGCCCTGTATCATTTTCATCGATGAGATTGACGCCATCGGCAAGAGCCGTGACACCAGATACGGCGGCAATGACGAGCGGGAGCAGACTTTGAACCAGCTGTTGGCGGAGATGGATGGATTTGAGACCTCCAAGGGAATTATGATTCTGGCGGCAACCAACCGGCCGGAGGTTCTGGATAAGGCGCTGCTTCGCCCGGGACGTTTTGACCGGCGGATCATTGTGGATAAGCCGGACTTGAAGGGAAGAGTCGAGACTCTGAAGGTACATGCCAAGCATGTGCTGATGGATGATTCCGTGGATCTGGAAGCCATTGCCCTGGCTACCTCCGGAGCGGTGGGCTCCGATCTGGCCAACATGATCAACGAGGCGGCCATCAACGCGGTAAAGCATGGAAGAAAATATGTGAATCAGGCGGATCTCTTTGAGTCGGTGGAGGTAGTCATTGCCGGGAAAGAGAAAAAGGACCGGATCATGGGTCCAAAGGAGAAGAAGCTGGTAGCCTACCATGAGGTAGGACACGCACTGGTGACTGCTCTGCAGAAGGATACGGAGCCGGTGCAGAAGATTACCATTGTTCCCAGAACCATGGGAGCGCTGGGCTATACCATGCAGGTGCCGGAGGAAGAGAAGTACCTGATGACAAAGAATGAACTGCTGGCTCACCTGGTTACTTACATGGGCGGCCGGGCGGCGGAGGAGATTGCCTTTGACTCCGTGACAACAGGCGCTTCCAATGATATTGAACAGGCGACAAAGATTGCCAGAGCCATGGTGACCCAGTACGGCATGTCCGATCGGTTCGGTCTGATGGGCTTAGTGACCATCGAGAGCCAGTATCTGGACGGCCGGGCATCCTTGAACTGCGGCGAGGAGACAGCCTCCCAGATTGACAAGGAGGTTATGCAGATGCTGCAGGCAAGCTATGAGGAAGCGAAGCAGCTGCTGATGGAAAACCGCAGCGTGCTGGATGAGATATCGGAATACCTCTATGAGCATGAGACCATTACCGGCAAGGAATTTATGGATATCTTCCGACGGCTAAAAGGGATCTCAGAGGAGGATGCGGCAGAGGAAAAGGAGAACGGCCACATTACTTTTAAGGAAGCGGAGTAATTATGTTCGATATACAGGAGGAATTGAAGAAGCTGCCGGGAAAGCCCGGAGTCTATATTATGCATGACAAAGCCGATGCCATTATCTACGTGGGCAAGGCTGTCAGTCTTAGGAACCGGGTGCGGCAGTACTTCCGTCCCAGCCATAACGAGGGCGTCAAGAAGGATCAGATGGTGAAGCAGATCGCCAGGTTTGAATACATCGTTACTGATTCTGAGATGGAAGCCTTGATCCTGGAATGCAATCTGATCAAGGAGCATCGGCCAAAATACAATACTATGCTGCGGGATGATAAGTCATACCCGTATATTAAAGTGACACTGGGGGAGGAATTCCCCAGGGTCCTTTTTTCACATCATATGAAAAAGGATAAATCGCGGTACTTTGGTCCATACACCAGCGGGGGGGCTGTGAAGGATACCATAGATCTGATTCAGAAAATCTACAGTCTGCGAACCTGTAACCGGGTTCTGCCCCGGGATATGGGCAAGGAGCGGCCCTGTCTCAACTATCACATCCATCAGTGCCTGGCGCCCTGCCAGGGATATGTGACCAAGGAGGAGTACCAGAAGCGTATCGACAGTGTCATCTCCTTTCTGAACGGGAATTATGCGCCGATTTTGAAGGAGCTGGAGGAGAAAATGAATCGGTGCGCCGAGAATCTGGAGTTTGAGAAGGCAATCGAGTACCGGGAGCTTTTGGGAAGTGTAAAGCAGATCTCCCAGAAGCAGAAGATCACCCACTCCGATGGGGAGGACAAGGATATCATTGCGATGGCCTGCGATGACCGGGACGCAGTGGTTCAGGTGTTTTTTGTCCGGGACGGAATGTTGATCGGACGGGATCACTTTCATGTGACCATGGTGGGGGGAGAGTCAAAGGCTCAGATTCTGGGAGCGTTTGTCAAACAGTTTTACGCGGGAACGCCTTTTATTCCCAGAGAGATCATACTGCAGGAGGAGATCCTGGAGGAGGAGGTCATCTCCCAGTGGCTTTCCGCCAGAAGGGGACAGAAGGTATATCTGCGGGTGCCCAGAAAAGGTGCCAAGGAGAAGCTGGTGGAGCTGGCGGAGAAGAACGCGCAGCTGGTGTTGAACCAGGACAAGGAGAAGCTCCGCCGGGAGGAGGGCCGTACCATTGGCGCGTTAAAGGAGATTGCAGGGCTTTTGCATATGGAGAAGCTTTCCAGGATCGAAGCCTTTGATATCTCCAACATCAATGGTTTTGAGACGGTAGGCTCTATGATCGTCTATGAAAAAGGAAAGCCCCATCGCAGCGATTACCGGAAATTCAAGCTTCGGACTGTTACCGGCCCGGATGACTATGGCTCCATGTATGAAGTGCTGACCAGGCGTTTTTCCCACGGCATGCAGGAGAAGCGGGAGCTGAAAGAAAAAAAGATGGGCGAGGAGTACGGCAGCTTTACCAGGTTCCCGGATCTGATCATGATGGATGGGGGCAAGGGACAGGTCAATGTGGCTTTGAGGGTACTGGAAGAATTGCATTTAAATATTCCGGTTTGCGGCATGGTGAAGGATGATAATCACAGAACCAGGGGACTATATTATAATAATGTAGAGATTCCCATTGAAAAAAACAGCGAGGGCTTTCAACTGATCACCAGGATCCAGGATGAGGCGCATCGGTTTGCCATCGAGTATCACCGCTCTCTGCGGAGCAAGGAGCAG
>CABQGZ010000208.1 GCA_902463835.1 uncultured Lachnospiraceae bacterium | reverse complement strand
CTTTCCCACTACCAACACCCGTCCCCTGGTGGAGCCGGTTGGTTTTTGGAATCAAGCAATGATGTTTCTGTATTCCGTGGATGCGGCAGATAATCTGTTTCCCTCCATCCACTGTCTGGTCAGCTGGTTTTGCTTCATTGGTTTGCGGGGAAAGAAGGAGATTCCCTTCTGGTATCGAGCATTTTCCTGCTTTTTTGCAATCCTGGTGTTCCTGTCCACGCTGACTACGAAGCAGCATGTCATCTGGGATGTGGCCGGGGGGGTACTTCTGGCGGAGATCTGTTTTTACATCGGTAAGAAACCAGGGGTTTGGGGCAGATATGAAAAGCTCATGGATATAGTCAACGGGAAGGTTTTCCGGGAAAAAGGAAGTGATTAAATGCGTGCGAAGAAGAAAACCATCGGGAACATTGTCTTTCTGGTTGTGGTTTTCGCTCTTACGGTATATGGTGTTTTTTCCGGGAAAGATTTGGGTAGAATGCTGGAAGCGATCCGCAGGGCGGACATTCGGTGGCTGCTGGCCGGAGTTGGGTTGGTGCTGGTGTTTATCTGGGGAGAATCCATTATTATATGGTATATGATGCGATCCTTTCAGGTGAAGCTGAAGAAGAGAATCTGCTTTTTATTTTCATCGGTGGGATTTTTCTTTAGCTGTATCACGCCTTCTGCCACCGGCGTACAGCCTATGCAGATCTACTATATGAAGAAGGAGAAGATCCCCATACCGGTTTCCACTGTGATCCTGATGATTGTGACCATCACCTACAAGCTGGTGCTGGTAGTGATCGGGTTGGGTGTCCTGTTGTTGGGCAGTGGATTTCGGGAACGGTATCTGACGGGGATTCTTCCGGTATTCTATCTGGGGCTGGCTTTGAATGTTTTCTGCGTGACTTTTATGACGCTGCTGGTGTTCCACCCGATTCTGGCGGAGAGAATTCTGGTGAAGGGCATGGGGCTGCTGGAAAAGCTGCATCTGATGAAGCATAAGGAAGCGAGAAGGCAGAAGCTTCTGGATTCCATGCAGACATACCGGGAGACGGCGGCTTATTTGAGGGAGCACAAAGGTGTGATTTTCTGGGTGATCCTGATCACCTTTGCCCAGCGGCTGGCTCTTTTTGCAGTGACTTGGACGGTATATCTGGCCTTTGGTCTGCGGGGGACGTCGATGTGGGATGTGGTGCTGCTGCAGGCGGTAATTGCTGTCTCTGTGGATATGCTTCCGCTTCCGGGCGGGATGGGAATCAGTGAGGCGCTGTTCCCAAAGATCTTCCGGTCGGTATTTGGGAAGGTGACATTCCCGGCTATGGTGGTTTCCAGAGGGCTGGGATATTACAGTCAGCTGTTGATCAGCGCGCTGTTTACGGCGGCGGCACAGTTCTATTATACGATAAAGCTGTCCAAAGCCGGGGATACAAAAGAGATTTCATGAGAAAAGAAATGCGGTACAAATTGGACATGTAAGATAAAGAATGGGGAGGTTTCCAGTGATAGGTTTTTATGATTATACGGTGATTCTGACATATGTGAGCTTTGCGTCATCCATGACGGGCATCTTCTGTGCGTTGACAGGACATATGCGTCTGGCGATTTTCTTTTTGGCTGTCTCGGGACTCTGCGATATGTTCGACGGCAAGATCGCCAGAACAAAAAAGAACAGGACGGAGGATGAAAAAAGCTTTGGGATTCAGATTGATTCCCTCTGCGATGTGGTCTGCTTCGGTGTGTTCCCTGTGATTATCTGTTATCAGCTGGGGATGCGGCATATCTATGGCATGATCATTCTGGTGCTGTATGGTCTGGCAGGCGTGATTCGGTTGGGATACTTTAATGTGATGGAGGCAAAGCGTCAGAGCGAGACGGCGGAGGCGAGAAAGTATTACCAGGGGCTGCCCATTACATCTATGGCCATTGCGCTGCCCATTCTCTTTGCTGTATCGCCGCTGTTTCCAAGCCATCAGGTGTTTATGGTTGTGCTGCACGTTCTGGTGGCTGTGGTGGGAATCTTGTTTGTGACGAATTTCAAGCTGCGGAAGCCCTCGACAAAGGAATTGTTTTTGCTGGTAGCGATTGTTGCCGCCGCAGTGTTTTTGATTGTCTTTGCAGGGCGCAGCTGCTGGAGATTTTTACATTTGCATAGATGGTAAAAAGAGGAAAATGGAGGTAGCATATGCATCTGGTTGCGGATCGCAAGGGGCAGATTACAGAGGAGAACTCTTTGCAGGATCGATTTTTACAGGGAATGTATGAGCACAGAATCGGGCGGATGCTGCTGCGGCCGTTAATTGCTCCGGCCGTCTCGAAGATAGGAGGAAAGCTTTTGGATACAGGGATGTCCAAAGCTTTTATCGGCCCATTTATCCAGAATCACCGCATTGATATGTCCGATTACGAGCAGATAACATACCGCTCCTACAACGACTTTTTTACAAGGAAGCTGGCGGTAGGAGCGCGGAGAATAGAGCAGGAGCCGGATATCTTTATCAGTCCCTGCGACAGCAGGCTTTGTGTGTATGAGATCAATGACAGCAGTGTCTTTCCCATCAAAAATACCTGGTATTCGGTGGAGAGCCTGGTGAGAAGCAGGAAGGCGGCAAACGCGTATGCCGGAGGTTATATCTGGATATTTCGGCTGTGTGTGGATGATTACCACCGGTATATCTACGTAGATCAGGGGGAGGTATCCCGCAATGTTCGAATTCCGGGCGTTTTCCATACGGTGAATCCGGTGGCCAACGACCAGTATCCCATCTACAAGGAGAATGCCAGAGAGTATGCCTTGCTGCGGTCGGAACATTTTGGAACTGTGCTTCAGATGGAGGTAGGCGCTCTGATGGTCGGGAAGATTCACAATCATCCCGGGAGGAGAATGGTAGAGCGCGGACAGGAGAAGGGCTACTTTGCTTTCGGAGGCTCCACGGTGATCCTGATGACCAAGGCGGGAACCGTTTGCCCCGATGAAGATATTTTAAAGAACTCCCGGAAGGGAATCGAAACGCGGGTAAGGCTGGGGGAAGGCGTGGGGAGAAAAAATGCGGGGAGGTAAGGGGAACTTCTGAAGTACAAGCAGGCAGCATTATACAAAGTGGACAGGAAAAAAGACGGATTAGACGAAACGTCTTTTTTTCTGTCCCTTTTTACTGTGTCACAAACAAAAAGTGAAGCGTCAGGATCAACACTTCGCTTTTATTCTGCGCTGCCGGATAATTATTCTGCGGAGCTCTCGGGTTCCGTGAGGCTGAGGTGCCGGGTGAGAATCTGCTTTGCATCCTCATCGGGATATTGACGGATCAAGTCGTAAAAGGGCTGAATCTCGGATAACTCTTCTTCCAACTCATCCGCCGCTTCTGGCGCAGTTTTACCTTTTTGCAATTTCTTCTTTAATTGCGTTATAACTTTTAACTCAAGGCCCTGCTCAAGGCCCTGCTCAAGTCCTTGCTTGTGGCCCTGCTCAAGGCCGTCATTGATGGCTTGTGCCCGCTCTTCCTCAAATATACGCACGATATTGTACTGAAATGCCATATCATCCTCTCCATCTCTGATCCAATACAGAATTTCTTTTACCAATGATTTTTTATCTTCACTGACTGCCAGAAGAATGTTTTTTACCCAGTTCTCAAATTCCGAAGTCTCCTGTCTGCCCAAGGTCTTTACTCTCTGATATGCCGTCCGCACGGCGTTTATAAGCTCCGTCTTCTTGCGGAATTTATCGCAGTACATGATATTGTCGAGAATCGTGTTAGTAGTTAAGATGTAGTCCTCCGCGATCTCTTTTAAATCCACCAGATAATACTCCAGGTTGAGGACGTAATCCCCAAAGATTTGGCCATGCGCCTGATAATCCCGGAAGTTGCGGGCAGCAGTCCAGGTGTCTGAACCATTATAAAAGACGATGGGTATCACTGCCGGAAGCCGGAAATCTACACGTTCACGCACATTTTTATCTGTATTCATGAAATAGCGGTATAAGATATCCATTACATACATGAGAATACGGAATATCATGGTCTGATCTACGCGGGATTGCAGTTCCTGGAGAATAAATACGTAAAGCTTTTGGACACTGTCCAGAGCAATCTCATAGACCAGATCGGCCTCCTTGCCCTCGTAGTCCTTGCCAATAAATTCTTTGTCACAGGAGCGCAGCTGCGATTCCTTCAAATCTGCCGCCCATGGGGCTTTTACGTATTTTTTCAGGAAATGAAGGAATTCCTTTGGTTTTCCCAGATCCTTCTTATAGCCCTTGTCATGGGGATTGTTAATCTGTCTGGAACTCTCTTCCACTGGGGTTTCTGTATTTAATTGTTCTGCTGGCTGAATTGTATCAGCCATAGCTGTTTCCATTACATTTATGGTTTCTTCCATTTTGTGCTCTTCCTTTCTGAATATAAGCAGGAAGAATACCCTCTCCCTGCTGTTTCTTGTTTTTAAGTATGGGATCGGATTGAAAAGGGATTCCTTATATTGATTATTATGGAAACAGAAATTTTACTGAATCTACACTTATTTTAGCATATGTCGTCGGGATAGACAATCTTTTTTTCGTAGAGTATGCACTTCAAGAGTTTATGAGAAAACGCACCGAGCTTGCAGACTATTTTGAGCCTGACTACAAGGGAGATATCTTTGATTTTATCCCGCCGCAGCGCACGAATCAGATATTCACGCCGAAAAAGGTTGTGAAGGATATGGTGGACAGACTCGAACAGGAAAATCCCGGCTGTTTTGACGTATTTATATTGACAATACTACTCCCAAAGGAGTATACTGTTTTCGGAGAGGAGGATGATACCATTGCCACGCACGATATATCATGGATCCGAGAACATTATTGAGCATCCACGCTACGGATTTGGAAAAAAATATAACGATTACGGCTTAGGGTTCTATTGCACCGACAGTCCTGAAATGGCTAAGGAGTGGGGGATAAGCCGCCATAAAAACGGCTATGCGAATCAGTATGAGATTGACTGCAGTGATTTGGCCATTCTGGATCTGAATGACCCGGCATACAATATTCTTCACTGGCTGACCATATTACTTGAGAATCGGGAGTTTGATGTGCCGTCCGGTCTTGCGCGGGAAGCAAAGGAATATTTGAAAAAGACATTTTCCATCGATTATTCCTCTTATGATGTCATCATAGGATACCGTGCAGATGACAGCTATTTTTCCTTCGCACAGGATTTTATCAATGGAACCATTTCCTATCGCCAGTTGAAAGCTGCAATGTACCTGGGAAAATTAGGCCAGCAATTTGTACTGAAGAGCAAGAAAGCTTTTGAACAAATACAGTTTGTAGGATATGAAACTGCAGACAGCGATGAATGGTACGCGAAAAAGGAACTGAGAGACAAGACAGCGCGCCGCGAATATTTTGATATGGATCGCAGCAAATGGCAGCGGGGAGATATCTACATTGCCAAGATCCTGGATGAGGAGATGAAACCAGATGATCCACGCTTACGATAAACTATATCTTGAAAAAGCACGCACAGCGTTGGGGCGCATGCTGGACTTTGCTGTGTACGACTTAAACTATGATCTCACACAGTTTTTTGATCTGTTTTTGCAGTCAGATATCTCCAAACGCTTTGAGACAGGGGATTTTACCGTTCTTGCGGGCAGATCGGGAGTGGAGCTTGCATATGATGTGCTGGAGCAGACAAAAGGCATTGCGGAACGCATTCGTCCCAACTATACAGCCAACCGAAGTGAAGAATACTGGACGGGCTGGGCGCTTGCCTACTATCAGTGGTATCGGGCGCTTTCCTTTGCAGAGATTGTAATGTATATTCCAATCAAGGATATCCGGGCGATGTATTCCCCGTATCATGAGATGGATATCCGACAGTTCACAGACAAAATAGATGCGCTGTATCATGCTGCAAAGCCGGAAACGAATCTGAAAATGTTCCGTCAGCGGGCGGGCTTAAGTCAGAGATCTCTTGCGGAGCTCTCCGGAATCCCGGTGCGAACGATTCAGCAGTATGAGCAGCGGCAGAAAAATATCAACAAAGCCCAGGCGGAATATTTGTTGATACTTGCCCGGATTCTCTGCTGCAAGGTGGAAAATTTGTTTGAAATGGTATGAGAACGGAAAAAAGGTCTATACCTTCTCGAAAAATCATATACTGCAAGGACAAGGTGAGGAGCAGAATATGAAAGAGAAGATAAAGACCTTTTTTTGTGTACTTTTCTTATTGGGTGCATTGCCATATATTATTACCATTGTCTTCCAGGGAAAGAGCGAAGATGGAAAAGATGTTCCGTTCCCTGCCATGGAGAATCAGGAGGGCAGCCAGGACGCTGGCA
>CABQGZ010000207.1 GCA_902463835.1 uncultured Lachnospiraceae bacterium | reverse complement strand
CGCGCCAGCGTCCGCATTCCCTGCAAGCCTTCCGCATCCTCCGCCGCCTCGCCGATCTCTCTGCCGTGAATACTGTTCCAATACTGACCGGAAGCTACCGGCATACCGGAAATCGTGAAGAACTTGTTCAGTTCATCAAAGGTCGCGGACAGACCGCCACGGCGGGCTGCCACGACAGCAGCTCCCACCTTCATTGTCTTGTCAAAGCTCGTGCTGAAAAAGAGCCGCGTGAGAAACGCAACCAGCGTTGCATTGGCAGAAGCATAGTAGACAGGACTTCCCACTACAAGACCATCTCCTGCAATGCAATAAAAGTATTTCCTTCCTTATGTGGACTGCCGTTGATCATCAGGACTCTCAGTTTCGTTCCGTTATTTATTGTAATATCTTTCATCTAATACGCCTTCCCCCAATATACCAGCTTGTGTGCAGGCTTGCCGCAGCATACGCACACATCAGAGATCTGCTCCTGGTCAAAGGGCATGCAGCGGGAGGTGGCTGTGGTGTCTTCCTTGATCTTCACCTCACAGGCCTCATCGCCGCACCACATGGCGCGGATAAACCCGGGCTTGTGCTCCACCGCGTCCTTGAAAGCCGCATAGGTCTTCACATCGGTGATATGGGAGTCCCGGTGGGCCTTGGCACGTTCAAACATATCCTTCTGGATCACATCCATGAGCTCTGCTGCCGTCTCTGCCACATCCTCGAAGGACACCTCGATCTTCTCTCTTGTATCCCGGCGCACGATAACGCATTTTCCTGCTTCGATGTCCTTGGGTCCTAATTCCACACGGATGGGTATACCGCGCATCTCCTGCTCGGAGAATTTCCAGCCCGGGCTCTTGTCGGTGTCGTCCAGCTTCACCCGAAGGCCTGCCTTCGCAAGGGCTTCTTTTACCTCCGCCGCTTTCTCAAGGACACCTTCCTTCCGCTGCTGGATGGGGATCACCATCACCTGCACAGGCGCTACCTTGGGGGGCAGCACAAGGCCGGAATCATCGCCGTGCACCATGATGATGGCGCCGATGAGACGGGTGGTCATGCCCCAGGAGGTCTGGTGTACATACTGCAGTTTATTTTCCTTATCGGTATACTGGATGTCGAAGGCTTTCGCAAAGCCGTCGCCAAAGTTGTGGCTGGTGCCAGACTGCAGAGCCTTGCCGTCGTGCATCAGCGCTTCGATGGTGTAGGTGGCCTCCGCGCCGGCAAATTTTTCCTTGTCGGTCTTTCTTCCCCGCACTACCGGCATCGCCAGGAAATCCTCGCAAAAATCGGCATACAGATTCAGCATCTGCAGAGTCCGCTCCTCGGCCTCCTCCGCCGTTGCGTGGGCTGTGTGGCCTTCCTGCCACAGGAACTCTCTGGAGCGTAGGAAGGGTCTTGTCTCCTTCTCCCAGCGAACCACCGAGCACCACTGGTTATAAACCTTGGGCAGATCCCGGTAGGACTGGATGTCGTTTGCATAAAAATCACAGAACAGCGTCTCAGAGGTAGGTCTGACGCACATCCGCTCCTGCAAGGGATTCAGGCCGCCGTGGGTTACCCAGGCTACCTCCGGGGCAAAGCCCTCCACGTGATCCTTCTCCTTCTGCAGCAGGCTCTCCGGTATGAACATGGGCATGTATACGTTCTCCACGCCGGTCTCCTTGAACCTTCTGTCCAGCTCTCTCTGGATGTTCTCCCAGATGGCGTAGCCGGCAGGCTTGATGGCCATGCAGCCCTTTACGCTGGTGTAATCGATCAGCTCCGCTTTCTTTACCACATCCGTGTACCATTGGGCAAAATCGGTATCCATGGATGTGATGGCTTCTACTAGTTTCTTGTCCTTTGCCATGATGTTTCTCCTTCTTCTAATGTTTTTATCGTGAGGAAGGGCAATGTCATTCTGCCCTGAGGCTTCCTTCTATGGCACAGCGCTTTTAAAGCAATCTGCAAACGCTCTGCAATAAAAAAAGCCTCCTATCCCTCCAAAAAAGGGACCGAAGACTCGGCGGTACCACCCTTATTAATGTATGCTTCTACATTCACTCGTTTGCCGTTAACGCCGGTGTACGTCCTGCTTTCACAGGAAGCTCCAAGGTGGGTTTCGGATATTCCGAACAGAGATCTCGCACCAGTGATCTCCTCTCTGGGGTTCTTCCTATCTGTACTAGTCCTCTTCGTCGCTGTGTGTCTATTCTATGACAGAAAAGATGGCTTGTCAAGAACTTTTTAGATCATTTCCCTCCAGATCTCGCGGATGAGGATGTAGGAAATGGGCCCAAGAGCGAAGCCCCACAGGCCGAAGATGCCGAGGCCGATATATACGCTGACAATCACAGTCAGCGGCGGCATGCCAAGCTTGTCTCCCACCAGCTTGGGCTCCAGGAGCTCCCGGGTCAGATTGGTTATGGTATAGATAACGGCATAGACAGCCGCCATCGTATAGCGTCCCTGGATGATCTCAAGGATCGCCCATGGAATAAAGATCGTTCCGGTGCCCAGAAAGGGAAGTGCGTCACAGAGGCCGATGCCCATACCGGCCAACAGCGCATAGGGATTCCCGGTGAGAAAAAGGCCCGCGATACACACGCCGCTCACGATCAGCATAATGATGAGCTGCGCTTTCAGGTATCCGCCTCCGGCCTGATAAACCCGGTGGTAAATGCGCAGGACGCTTCGCCCTAAAACACGTTTCTCCAACACCAGTTTTAAGGTGTCGTATTCTTTTACGAAAAGGAGGGTGGAGATTCCCACAACGATCAGGACGGCCCCCAGCACAACCACCCCTTTCATCCAGGAGAAGGAACTGCCAATGAGGGCGGGCAATAAGGTTCCTTTCACATTGTCCCACAGCTTTGGGAGGGTCTCCATGATTTTTCCATCCAGGGTTCCTGCCTTCATTCCCACAAAGACCTCCACCTGGCTGCAGAAATCTCCCCAGAGAATGATTACATGGTCCTGATAAGCGGGCAGATTCTCGGAGAGCTGCTGCAGCTGGAGTACCAGGTTTTTTCCCAGAATCCACAGGAGCCACAGAAGGACGCCAAGAAAGAAAAGCAGAATTGCTGCACTGACAATTCCCCTCTTTAGCTTCAGATGCTTATGACATTTTTCCACCAGCGGATACAGCTGCTTTGCCAGGAAAAATGCAATTAAAAAAGGAATTACCAGGGGCAGCAGGTAGCGCATGACCAAATATACCGCCAGGGTAATTCCCAATATTTTGACTACTTCCAGCAGGGGTTTTTTCAAATCTTCTCTCATGGAGATAGTGTGCCCCGCTGTCTTAAGATTATTCTATCTGCTGACAGATGACATATAAGAATGTTGAAAAAATCAAGCGATCCGTCCTGATTCGTTTACGGCGATTCGTAAAAATGCCGGAATGCTTCCCCCTTGGGCTCTATGGCGTACTCCAGCTTTCGCCCGGTAGCCGGATGACAAAAAGCAAGCCGGACAGAGCAAAGGCCTATGGGAAGGTAGCCAGACTGGCATGCGGGATTGTATTTCTTATCTCCTGTCAGCGGGTATCCTGCATGGGCCAGCTGGGCACGAATCTGATGGTGTCGCCCGGTTTCCAGATGAATCTCAAGAAGACTCTGATATCCGCCCGCCGCCTCAGCCTTTTGCACCTCGTGGGCCAACTCTTCTTTTCGTTCTCCATGCTTTCTATCGGAGCCCTTTTTCATCTGAAGCACCCGATAGGACAATACCGCTTTCTTTGCCCCCTGCGTTCCCGGTGATACCACGCGGGAGGTGTTGGTCTTACCGTCCCGCAGCAGGTAATCCTCCAACTTTCCCTCCGGCGACCCAGGCGTGCCTTCCACTATGGCATAATAGTATTTATCCATCGTTTTCTGTTGTATCTGTTTGCTTAAGGATGCTGCAGCCTGTTGTGTCTTGGCAAATACCATGACGCCCTCCACCGGCTGGTCCAGACGGTGGACAGTATAGATTTCGGGCACTTCCCTATTTCCCGCCCGGTAATTTTTCAGCAGACTCACCATGTCCTGCTGCCCCAGCTTCGCCGTCTGCACCGGAATGCCTGCAGGCTTGCGGCACACCAGGATATCGCGGTCTTCCTGTAAGATCTCTATCATTTGGTTCATTGGCAGTCCCTACATCTTAAACCGGTATCCAACACCCCAGATTGTCTCGATATACTGGGGCTTTGCGGTGTTGAACTCAATCTTCTCCCGAATCTTCTTAATATGCACGGTCACCGTGGCGATGTCGCCTACGGACTCCAAATCCCAGATCTTGGAGAACAGCTCCTCCTTGGTAAATACGTGGTTGGGATTCTGTGCCAGGAAGGCCAGAAGGTCAAATTCCTTGGTGGTGAACTGCTTCTCCTCGCCGTTGACCCAAACACGCCTGGCGGTCTTATCGATCTTGAGACCGCGGATCTCCACAATCTCATTCTCCACCATATTGCTGCCGATCAGCCGCTCGTACCGGGCCAGATGCGCTTTCACCCGGGCCACCAGCTCGCTGGGGGAAAAGGGCTTGGTGATATAGTCATCAGCACCCAGACCTAACCCGCGGATCTTATCGATATCATCCTTCTTAGCGGAAACCATCAGTATGGGCGTGTTCTTGTTCTCCCGAATCTTCTTACAGATGTCAAAGCCGTCGATGCCGGGAAGCATCAGATCCAGAATAAACATGTCAAAATCCTCCGACAGCGCACGGGCAAGCCCGATATTCCCGGTATTTTCAATCTCTACCTCAAACCCGCTCAGTTCCAGATAATCTTTTTCCAAATCCGCGATGGCGACCTCGTCTTCTATAATCAATACCTTACTCATTTCGTACCTCCTGATATTTGCGTATTACAAAATACATGATTGTTCCCGTGTTCTCTTTGCTGGTGGCCCAGATGCTGCCGCCATGGTCTTCAACGATCTTCTTCACAATGGACAGGCCGATGCCGCTGCCTCCGGTGGCGGAATTCCGGGAGGCGTCCGTCCGGTAGAAGCGATCAAAGATATAGGGCAGATCCTTGGCTCCAATGCCCTTGCCGTTGTCCTCGATCTCCACCTGAATAAAATCGCCCACATCCCGCACCCGGATGTTGATAAAGCCCTTCTGCTTATCCAGATATTTTACAGAGTTGCCCACAATGTTGTTGATGACCCGTTTCAGCTGCTCCGGATCCGCAATGATCTGTATGTCCTCATCCGCATAGTTGAAGTAAGCCAGCCCGATATTTTTCGATTCCAGATCCAGGCTCAGCTCCTCCACGCAGTCGTCAAAATAGTCGGCCACGTTAATCCGATTGAAATTATAGGGAATCCGGTTGGTATCGATCTTGGAGTACAGGGTCAGCTCGTTGATCAGCGTATCCATCTCATTTGCTTTATTATAAATCGTCCGGACGTATTTGTCCATCTTTTCCGGCGTATCAGCCACGCCGTCAATGATTCCTTCTGCATACCCCTTGATGGCCGTCACAGGCGTCTTCAAGTCGTGGGAGATATTGCTGATCAGCACCTTGTTCTCTTTCTCATTGCTGATCTTCTCCTCCGCAGAATCCTTCAGGCGCTTGCGCATCTCCTCAAAGCTCTGGCAGAGCGCACCGATCTCATCCTCATTTTCCGGCTCCAGGGTAAAATCCAGATTGCCCTCCTTGATATTCTCCGCCGCAATCTGCAGCTTCCGTATGGGGTTGAAGATACTTTTATAGATCCAGAACACAAGCATCCCTGCGGTAAATACCAGGATCAGTACCATGGAGACCATCATATCCAGAACCATCCCTTTCATCTCCGGGATTACCTTCTCCACAGCGGTGATGATAAACATGCTTCCCCGGGCACCGTCCGGATAAGAGAAATCAATCTGCTTGATCAGGCGCTGTTCCTCTCCGTCCACGTAGATTCCGGAGCTGCGGTTATTCTCTTCTTCATCATAAGCCGGCAAGCCTTCTGGAATCTCATTCGCTCCAGAAAAAATCACTTTTTCCTCCTTGCGCACCACAAGAAAAGAATATTTTCCGGTCAATTTCTCATTGATCTGGGCAAGATAAGCCTGATCCTCCAGCCTATTCGGGGTTTCCTGTGACACCTTCAACAGCTCTTCGTAGTTGGCTTTCGTGAATCGGCTTAACAGGCGGAAGGAATTGGTAAGGTACTCATAGGGATCTGCGTTGACGTCGTAGGCCTTGCGGAATTCCTTCATCTGAAAGGTTCCAAAGCCCCACAGAGCTGCACCAGCCAGCATGACGGGCACAAATATAATGATGCAGAAGGACACAATCAGTCTTGTTCTCAGCTTCATAAGACTGTCATTCTCCTTTCTGAAAAAGTCTGCGCATACATTATATTATACC
>CABQGZ010000206.1 GCA_902463835.1 uncultured Lachnospiraceae bacterium | reverse complement strand
AGTACCATGATCAGTGCCAGAACTGCGCTGGCGAGTTTTTTCATTTGTTTCATAAGTTTGTTCCTTCCTTTCTTTTTAAATCTTCTTTTTTGTTTCCTTTGGCTAACATCTTTGGTTTTTTGCTTTTTTAACAGCGCCTTTCTGCCGGCGCTGCTTTTGGCTGCCTGATTGCTCTTGATTGCTTGTTGGCAGCTTTTCTCCTTCTGTCTCGTCACTGATGTCTATCTTTTCTGTTCGGCGGATTTATGAATGCTTTTTCTCCCCCTTTCTCCGCCTGCGTTCTCCATGGCTGCGCCATGATTATTCACCGCTCGCAGAACGGGAACGAGCCCCATTTTTCTTTCTTGAGCGCTTGATATAATACAACAGTGTTCCTCCCATAATAGCGATTCCACTGAACGTATACGGTAATGTGCCGGGGCCTCCGGTCTGGGGCAGTTCTGTGCCTCTCCGATAGAAGCCGCTGTCGTGGTATTTGGATTCGTACAGTACCACATGCATATCTTCGGCTTTTGGCATTTCAATTCCAAGGATTATCGTCCTTTGAAGCCTGGATTTATCTTCTGAATAGATCGGTACACCGTCCGAATCCAGCGTGTCGTCCTCGCCCTGTTTTGCAGGGGATGCGATCAGGGGGCTTATTATCTGCATATCTTTGTCTTCGAACTTCACCGCAAAAGTTCCTGCCGGCAGGTCTGTGAATTTATATCTTCCCTTCTTGACGTTACCATTCTCATCTCTATATGCTGCGGCAGCCTGTCCGTCTGACGCACGCACGCTGATCGTCTGTCCGGTCTCAATCTCAACTGCTTCTTTTAATGGATCTCCCTGATAATGATAGGCCTCATAATCGTCCTCTTTTGCCGGGTCGCCGCCATCCCTTAACTTCCACAGAGATACCTTCACACCGGAGAGCAGTCCCTGATCTGTCAATTCATCCTTGTCCTGAATTCCGTCGTAGTCTTTGTCCATCCAGGTGAGACCTTCCAGGGTACAGCGGACACTGTGTGCCTCGGTTGTGGTCGTTGTATTTTTGTTGGACAAGGTATTAATGTAACGCCCGCTTATCAGGCTTTCCTCCTCGGCGCTGCCGGAATCAAGCTTAATCTGCATCTCGATGCGGACACTTTTCCCCCCTGCCAATTCACCCAAAACAGCCCATGCCACAGGCGTTGTTCCATTCATGGCTGTCACAGTTCCATCCGGCGCTATCGCAGCAGGTTTCCACTCTTTTATCTCCTCATCCGTTATCTCCCCCTTTGTCTTATTCCGATATCTTTCCTCCTCTGTATAATAGACCTTAATCTTATCAATATCGCATCTTCCTGTATCAATCCTCCAGCTGCTGACCGTATAAGTACCATTGTAGCTGCTGCCAGCTGCATCTCCATTGTATGGCATCGTGTCCACCATAGCCACTTCGGCTACTGCAGCTGCATTATTCTCGCGGTAGATAACATAATCAATGGTTCCATCCGGATCTACCACACGTTGTTTTACGTACTTACCAAAAGAGGATGCCGATCCTCGGGTAACTGCCAGACCAGCCTCCGCATAGTTGCTATTTTCTTTCGTTGGCTGACGTACATCATATCCGCCCCAGATATATACGGTATTTACCAGATTCGTTGTGTTCAGAGGAACATCTTCGCTCTCCATTCCTTTGTTTCCTATCGTTGCCGAATAATATATTTTCGGCAGCTCCTGTCCAACCGACACATTTTCAATACGCCACATCACTGTCTGTGTACCATCTTCGTTATCCTCAACCAGATATGGAGATACCTGCTCTCCTCCTAAGACTTTTCCTCGGGTTCCTCCATTTTCTGAGGTCTGTTCATAGCTACCGCCAAAATAGCAGGAACCTGGTTGAAACCGCAGATATTTCGGCAGCGTATCTACGATATAAATCGTTGTTTGCTGCGTGGTCTTATCGCTTCCAGGCTGAAAACACGGCTGCAGAACAAAATCTACTACACGCTGATCCAAATCCAGGTTATATGTATACTTTTCTTCTGTATCAATCTTAAGGGCAAAGGTATGCTCACTCTCCCAATCAAAGTTTTCGATATCACACAGAACCTTTTGTCCCCAACCTTGCATAATTTTAATAGTCAGCTTCCCATTGTTGTTATGTTCCAGCACAATGGGAAGATTATTCTTTGTACCGCCTAATGTAAGAAACGACTCTGCTCCATTCAGATCCGGAATCGCACTGCTAAAGCTGAAATATGCCCAATACGTTTTTGGATCCGATTCTTTGATATCTGGTTCTTTGATATCCACTTTCATGTGAACAGCATGCTGCGTAATCTTCATCCTTTGATTCCGGTACGCCGCACCTGGATAACCCTTTTCATCTCCGCTTACCGTAACTGTATAACCTTCTGTGCTCTTATCACCCGTTGCTTTATCATTTGCCGTCCAATCCCCACCATCTGGTATGCCCGCCACTTTTATATCAGAATATATCGCCGTTCCATCCCAGGAGCCCAGGGTGAGATAAGCGCCTCCATCTTTCGCATAAGTGTTACACATTTTATTTACCGCATCCTGTATGTCAGCACCAGCCTTTGAAAACGGGATTTTCTGGCCGTCCACCTCCAGATACCAATTCTTCCCCACTGCCGTCCTCTGTGCCAGATTTTTCGTGATGCCAAGCTCATAGCCGGTAATCAGAAGCGAATCCCCCCATTCAGGGCCTCCCACATGGCAGCCCTTTGCACCTCCAGTGGAAAAATATTCTTCTTTTGTATACGAAGGATTTTTCCCCTCACTTCCTGCAATTCCAGTGCTTGGATCTATCGTCCTTTTGCTCCAGTCATACGGCAGTTCACTATACTGCCTTTCCGCCTTATCATAGTCCTTCTTTGCCCAGATCCGGGTAGTTTCGGTCAGCATATATACCTTCCCGATCAACGACGGATCATTTCTGACTTTGGCAGTAAGACTCGAATAAACTACTTCTCCCTGAAACAGATCTGCGTTACTCATGTAGTCATTCTCGGCGCTGCCAGTGTAAATGAACAGTGCTGCTACACATTTCTTCCCTTCCGGGATAGCCTCTATATCATCATAGAATATCAGCTCCGCTTCATCCGTCTCCTTGAGTTCCGAATCATCGTTCCAGTTCGTCCCGTCTTTTTTGGTAGCATAGCGTACCCTGCAGTCAAAGCCTACCTTCTCTTTTGCACGCGAATCAGTATGTGCATATTCCATGGGATATTGTCCACGTGCTTCGGAAGACCTTTCCAGCATAATAGCGTCCCCATCAAACTTCATCAATGTGGTCGCGCAAACCATCCGGTTGTCTTCTTCCCCGTTTGCCTCGTAATAAAAACCACTCACCATCGATAGATTTTCACCAATGGGAACCGTATCCTTACCATCATAGAACCGATCCGGATTTATCCTATCTTTTATACTATCCGTTCCTGCCTCCCACGTCCATCCCTTCTCCGTATTCCATATATTTCCGTAAAAAGAATAAAAAATACGGTTCGCCAATACTCCTGGTGCGGTTAGATGATTGCTTTCCGTGCATCGGTCATCCCCTTGATTCATCTGTCTGTCATTTGTTCCCGCCCCATCCGCAAACGATGTTTCACTGATGGAAACAGCTTTCATACTGTGATCCTGAATCTCTACTACAATGGTGCCTTCCATTCCATGCTTCTTCTGTATATCGTATCCTGCTTTTTCACTATATTTCAGATTGGTAACACTTCCCACCTCATTGAATGGCTGCAGGAGCCAAAGCTCACCTGCGGAAAAGCAACCGATATTCGCCGTATACTCCCCAATCTCAGTATTTTTCACTGGAAAAGAGTCTGGTTTGATCTCATATCCCGAAACTGTGATATGAATCTTGTTTCCTTCCTGCGTTGCCTTCCAGATCCCCCCCTGAAAGCAGGAATTCTCTCCCCCTCCTTCATTATAGGGAGCTCTCATTGCTGCGCCTCTGACAGACATTTTCTCAACGCTGCGCCCATCCTCCTGCACATAGCTGCTATCATTTCCTCCATAGCTCCACAACAGCGGCGTATATTCACTTGTCACATCTATATCTACTGCTTTTCCGTCTTTTATCACGCGATATCTTGCATTCAGATCCAGATCAAAGGTAATGTCCCCCTCCGGAAGTTCAATTCCCTTCAAGCCTTTGCTCAAGTCGTCATTATAGAGCTGCAATGTCACCGACAGACAATTCATGCGGCCTGCCATTTTATATTGGGATTCTTCACTTATCCCCTTATTGGCTGCATGTTCATTTCCTTCACTAAAATCAACGGTGGTTTTATATCCTGGATCAAGCGCAATCTGCACATTGTATTTCGGGGCAGCAGTTACTATAACAGACTCTGCCGCTCTCTCTTTTTTCTCTGATATATTATGCTGCTGACATATTCCATCCCAGGTACTATATTCCATTGCTGCGCTAAAAATAGGTTTGATCTCGGCGCCATTTTTCATGGATAACACTTTTATCGTTACATTATTTCCAAACTCTCCCGGAATAACTGTGTGATGATCTTCTGTCGGCAGCAAGTGCTTATAACAAGTCAACACTTGACACACAACAGCTTCCCCGTTTATCTGGCGTGTATCCTCCGTCAATCTGGGCGCATACCCCTTCTCTGTATCCATCCAGGCCATGGCGCTCTCGTCAAATACAGCCTCCTCTGGACCCAGCGGCAATACAAATTCCAGCTTTACTCGTGCCGCTCCATAAGAGTTAGCGTGTTCATAGGACACCATAGAAACATTAAAATGATAGGTAATATCATCAAAGGTTCTTACTATCCTATCTTCCGCACTTATGTCTATCCCTGGCTCCCCCTCTTCTGCTTCAGTATCAAAGGGCGCTGTACCTGTTACAATATCTGTAATCTCTATCTGACTTACATAAGCATGGTCGCCTTCCAGAGATGGGAACTCCTGTTCCATGGTAATCGCTGGCAGAATCAACGCATAAGTAGTTCCAAACACCACCAGACAGGCAAGGCTAAGTACCAGGCGTTTCAAGATACGCCGCCTGTACCTCTGCTCCATATATTCTTGGATCTTCAATATCAGCTTTTGCCACATTTTACAATCCTCCTATACTTGAAAGCGGCCAGATGCGGAAAACGACTTTCCCAACCACCTGCTCCTGCGCCACGCAGCCCACAGACGTATTACGGGAATCCACCGATGTGGACCGATGATCTCCCATAACAAAAACCTTTCCGTCCGGCACCTGATATGGCATCTCAATGTTGCAATCACCCAGCGCTTTCTCCACCACATAGGGCTCGTCCATTTTACGTTCATTCACATAGACAGTACCATCCTCATCTATCCGTAGCCAATCCCCTGGACCACAGATGACCCGCTTAATCAGAATCTTATTGTTATAGTAAAATGCAATGATGTCACCCGACTCAAAATCAGATGATCTGATAGAAAAAACAATCTCCCCATTCTGTAGGGTGGGAGTCATCGAGCTGCCGTAGATCTGTAAAACCGGCAACCATAAGGTAGCCACAAGCACCGCAACAGCAGCAACTGTAATAAGAGTAAAGATCGTGCTTTTCAACACCTGATAATAGCGTTTCTTATAGTTCTTTCGTGCAAGCTCTGCTTGCAGCTGTTCCAGACCACTATCTGTCTCCCCCGTCGCATCGGTATTCTCTGTATTCATTCCCCGCTCCCGGGCCAATACAACCTGAAGTCTCTGATTCTCCTGCATCTGCTCCAGAAGAAGTTCTGTCAGCTCCACCCGGCTCAGCTTTTTCAACTTATTTCTGACCATAGTGTATCAGAAACACCTCCCCCAGGTATGATTTTCTTACATTATATCCTCTTCCGGCTTGTTTTAGAATAATGTAAGTTGTGCAACAGTCATTCAATATTGTATTTTTGGGGCAATATAAAAGCCAGGAACTTTACAACGATTCCTGGCTTTTATATTTATTTTGGTTCTTCTTTTTTCCTTTTACGGATTTTCACCGGCCCCAGCAATCCGGAAGCCGTAAGCATCATCCGCTTTGACAGGCCATCCTGCTCATAATAGGCTGGGGAATTGATGATCTGTATCTCCAGCAGGTTCTCGCCTTCCTGGATTGCTCCCGCCATATTAAACCGATATGGCCTGCAGATTCGGGTGCCCAGTGTCTTTCCATTCAGTATCACCGTGGCAGTCTCTCCTACCTCTCCAAGCTCCAGCACCGTATACTCCTGCTTTCCCTCAAAGCTTGTCAGATAGCGGATCTTCCCGGAGAAATCAGGTATTCCTTCCGGGCCTGTAATATCAAATAAAATACTCTCCTCTTT
>CABQGZ010000205.1 GCA_902463835.1 uncultured Lachnospiraceae bacterium | reverse complement strand
TTTTTGGCGTTGGGATAGATCCGTTCCATCCGGGCATCATCAAACCGTTCATCCAGAAATTCTGCAATCTCACTCTCCGCCGGAACCCCGCTGCTCCGCTCCGAATAGCGTCCCAGAGCCAGGCAGGAAATCGCCATATTGAAGATCATAAATACCACAAAGATCCAGGTAAGCATCTTCCCAAGCCGCATAGGCATCTTCTCGATCCAACGTGAAATCCGAGGATACAATCCCTTCATCCATACAATAGCCGCAAATCCCCAGAAAAAGCAATACAGAAGATTGATTCGTCCCCCAAGATTAAAGGGAATCTCGCTGTAATCCCAGAAGACCGTTCCAAACACCAGCTCCGTAAACACACTGCATATGTACTCATACACGCCGCCCAGCACGGTTCCCATCACAAACAGCGATCGGTCGCTACGCTTCTGATAACGGCTTAAGAGCAATGTAAAAAAAGCGATTCCAAGCCCCCAAACGATACTGAAGGGACCGTACACCACACTGCTTCGGCTCATCAGTCTCCCTGTGGTAATCCAGCAAAAGATAGTCTCCACAATGTCACCCAGGAATGCCCCCAGGAAAAAGAGCCAGACCAGCTTGTGAAAGCCGCATCCATAGGCAAAGATCATCCGCTTTGCCTCCTGCTCCAGACGCTTTTTCTCCCGCTCCTCCGCCAACTCCTCCTGGGACGGAAATGCCTTTTGCATTCGCCGCTCCACCCGTCTTGTGATGGCGTTGTCAAGGCTCCGTGAAACTTTTCGGATTCCCTTGGCAATTCCCAGAAGCTGCTCGTTCTGAAGCCTGATCTTGCGAAGGGTTGCCGTTGTAGTAATCACATCCACCAGAAATACAGCGGCAATCACGATTGTAATTGTTTTATCCAGCCATCCCGGTACCATGCGCCACGCCGACACGAAGGCCGGATGCAGGAATTTTATGATGAGCACCGCCCCTGCCGCCCAGATCAGTGAAAAACGTGCGCACACATAAGGCCCGATATGATCCTTGTATCTGCTGTAGTCCCAACATTTGTGCCCCAGCAGCTTTTCCAGAATAACGCCAGTCACAAGTTCGAATACAGAGGAGACGGTAAAACACGCGCAAAACAAAAACACCACATTCCCTTTGAG
Source organism: uncultured Lachnospiraceae bacterium (assembly GCA_902463835.1). Classification (GTDB taxonomy): domain Bacteria; phylum Bacillota; class Clostridia; order Lachnospirales; family Lachnospiraceae; genus 14-2. The sequence goes on along the minus strand of CABQGZ010000205.1, from coordinate 5,187 downwards.
CGAAGAGAAAAAAATCAACAAAAACACCATGGAAAAACCGTACACAGGACACAGGATCCCGCTTAACAATCCCCGGTTTACAAACTTTCGTTTCTGAACTGCCGCGTAGACCACCTCCAGGCACCAGCCCAGAAATGCATACAGGAAAAAATATTGTAACGTGTGGTAACTCAAAACATGCATCTCATTGTCCTCTTTCGTAATCTATATGTCGCCTTTGCGAATGACGCAGGCTTTAACTATTACATCGTATCTCTTTCTGAAAATGCTGATAATCCTTGACTGTATTCCAATCGCCGCCCCAGGTAAATCCATGTTCCGTAAATAGGCGGTAACACAGATCCTTCCTGTCAATCTTATATGGAAAGTCTGCCTGCCGATCCGCGTAGGCCTCGCTGCCCTCAGGTTCTACAATCCACTCACCATTCTCTCCCGGCCGGATATAGGGATTGTACCTTGGATTGATATCCACAGCCATCCCCAGACTGTGCTTTGACAGACGGTTCGTTCCGGCAATCAACCGAAAATTAAAAGCCGAGGAATTGTTCGCCTCCATAGATCGATTATCATCCCCGCCGTATTCATCCACCAGCACCATGCGTTCGATTGGATACCGTTGTTCGTACAGCGTGCGCAGGATCGCAAGCACATCCTCCGCGATCTGCTGGTGCACAATCAGTTCCCCCATATGGGTGCATCCGTCAAATCCCACATGTGCCACTCTAAGATAGCGCAAAGCATCCCGCCCAACAAACGCATTCGGCTGATAAGAGATCCCATCAATCCTCTGAAAAATATCATCCGTAATCTCCTGAATGTAAAAAAGCTGACTGCATTCTCTCTGTTTCACTCTTTTAATTGCCTCCGTTTTTACGACCTGTTATCTGTTGCACGATCTATCATCTCTCACTCATCTTCTCATGTTCCCGTTTTAATTCCGCAAGCAATTCCGCCGCCTTCCAATACTGGTTTGTATCCGTCAATACTGCCTTGTAGGGGATTGGGCCAACCCCGGATTTTCGAATCGCGCCAAGCACCTGGTCTACCCGTGCGCTTGACAGTCCGGCCATCACCAGCATCTCCCCTTCTAAAATTTCCTTCTCCGCATTCTCATCCACTAGAAGAACTTCCTTCTCCGTATTCTCATCCACTGAAAGAACTTCCTTCACGCCTGCCAGATACCCGATGGGTTGACCGAACTCCTTCTTTTCTATCACCTTTACCCGCATACGCAGCGTCACCAGGCTCCGTGCCAGCTTCTTTCGCCTTTCCTCATCAAATCCAAACAGCAATATGGTTTCCTTCATTGATCTCTCCTGCTTTTACTTTTTATAAAACACATAGGAATATCATACCTTTTTTCTACCGGAAAGTAAAGGTATGAATTGACTTTTAGCAAATATTCCATTACAATCATTAACAGTTCAAAAATTACAAGCTACAGGATGGTTTTAGGATGAAATATAAGACAATAAATGAATTAGAACATTTTGATTTTTCCGATGCGTATATCGCAGAGATACAAAAAAGCAGCAGCTCTTTCTCCATGACCCTGGACAATGTGAAGATTCTGCCGGATAATTCCTGCAACCGTGACATCCGCATCATGCGCACAAACCAGCTGTTGTTACAGCTTCCAGAGGCTGCTATCACAGCCTTCACAGAGGAGGGCTACAAGGTTTATGACGCAGATGGTAGGCTGCTAAGACAGGAAAAGGACCGCCTGCTTGCTGTCTCCGAATACCAGGATGCCTGCAAAGAGCTAACAGGCTGCACCATTTATTCCCTGGAAAAGCAGGACGGCGTCTATCAGATCTCGATAGACACGGAGGATCACACCTATCTGATTCAGGTGAAGGGAAGCTGTGATACCGAAGAATGGGAGCGATTCCTTAATCTGGACAGTATGTAAGAATCCCTTCCACTAGTTTAGTGAAAAATTCAAGAAGACTTTCTTCCCTAAACCGTAATTATCTTTTTTGGGCACTTCTGCGCGCACACCCCGCATCTGGTGCATTTCTCATAATCAATATGCGCGATGTTATCTGCCACTGTCACCGCCCCGGCCGGGCAGTTTTTCTCGCAGAGCTTACAGCCGATGCACCCCACCGAGCAGGCCGCCATCACATCCTTACCCTTGTTCCTGGAAGCGCACTGTACCTTCTGGGCCGCGTCATGGGGGACAAGCTCGATCAGCTGCTTCGGACATGCCGCGATGCACTTGCCGCAGGCCTTGCAGGCCTCCGGATCCACCACAGCAATGCCGTCCACCACGTGAATAGCGTCAAAAGGACATGATTTCACGCAGTTTCCGAATCCAAGACAACCAAAATTGCAGGCTTTCGGGCCGCCGTTCGGCACAAAGGCCAGCATGGAGCAGTCCTCCTCGCCAAAATATTCGTAATCTGTCTTCGCCTTCTCGCAGGTTCCTGCACATTTCACAAACGCAACCTTTTTCACGGAAGCTCCCGCTTCCACGCCCATGATCTTGGCTACCTGTGCTGCTACCGGCTCGCCGCCCACCGGGCAGCCACCCACTTCGGCCTCGCCTTTTACAATGGCTGCTGCCAGTCCGGAGCATCCGGCATATCCGCAGCCGCCGCAGTTATTCCCTGGAAGGACGCCTGTGATGGCTTCCTCCCTGGGATCTACCTCTACCTTAAACTTTTCACCGGATATTCCTAAGAAAAATCCGATAAAAATGCCTGTGCCGCCAACAATGGCAGCGGCTATTATAATACCTGTTATCATCCTTCCGCCCTCCTAAATCACACCGGAAAATCCAAAGAAAGCAATGGCCATCAATCCGGCTGTCACAAGCACAATCGCGAAGCCCTTGAAGGCAGTTGGAATATCGTTGTATTCAATCTTCTCACGGATCCCTGCCATAATCACGATTGCAATGGTAAAACCGGCTGCCGTCGCGAAACCATTTACAACACTGCTCAAGATGCCGTAATCCTTCTGAACATTCTTCAGTGCCACACCCAGAACCGCACAGTTGGTGGTAATCAGCGGCAGATACACGCCCAATGAATTGTAGAGGGGCGGCATCACCTTTTTCAAAAACATTTCTACGAACTGTACCAGCGCAGCGATCACAAGGATGAATACGATGGTCTGCAGATACTCAAAGTGAGTGGGTATCAAAATAAACTTGTAGATCAGACTGGTGATCAGGGAGGACAGGGTGATAACAAAAATGATGGCGCCGCCCATACCTGCCGCCGTCTCAACCTTTTTGGACACGCCCAGAAAAGGGCACAGTCCAAGGAACTGGCTAAGCACTACGTTATTTACAATCGCGGATCCTACGATTATCATCAGCAACTCTTTCATCTCATCCTACCTCCAGTTCTGTCGGTTTCTTCTCTTCTACAGCGGCTGCCTCTTTTTCTACGGCTTTTTTTTCTTCTGTCACAGCTTTCGCTTCCTTTTCTGCGGCATCCTTCTCCTCCGTCGCTTTCTTTCGATCATCAGCAACTACAGAAGCCGCCTTTTTCGCCAGATCATCCTTCTTCTCCGCCTCTGTCGAAATCGTTGCTTTTCCTGTGCATACGGCGCTGTGGCCGCAGGATGCGCAGTCTCCCGCCAGACAACCCTGAGGAGCAGGCAGCGGCTTGCCCTTCTTCTCCGCCTTCGCCCGGATCACATTCATGAGCGCCACAAGACATGCAAGCACGAAGAACGCGCCGGGAGCCAGAACAAAGATGGTGATGGGGGTGTATCCCAGTCCACCGTCTTCCGCCAGCGGAAGCACCTGGAAGCCGAAAATCTGACCTGCGCCTAAGAGCTCCCGGACAATTCCGATGCAGGTGAGTCCAAAGGTGAATCCCAGACCCATTCCGATTCCGTCAAAGATGGAGTGGAACACTGGATTCTTGGAGGCATAGCTCTCTGCTCTTCCCAGGATGATACAGTTTACCACGATCAGCGGAATATAGATGCCGAGGGCATCATACAGCGTGGGAATAAAGCCCTGTACCAGGAACTGTACGATCGTCACAAAGGATGCGACAATGACGATGAACGCCGGCATACGCACCCGGTCCGGAATGATCTTCCGCAGCATGGAGATCAGCATATTGGACATGACCAGCACTACCGTGGTGGAGAGGCCCATGCCGATGCCGTTGATGGCGGAAGTGGTGACAGCCAACGTGGGACACATGCCCAGCATCAGCACAAAGGTAGGATTCTCCTTGATCACACCGTTATAGATTCGCTCGATACACTTATTCATCTGCGCTGCCCCCTTCCTCTATATTTCCTAAAAAAGTAGCCCGAAAGTAAGCCAGCCCCGCATCCACTCCGTAAGTCATGGCCTTTGAGGTGACGGTGGCGCCGCTGATGGCTTCAATCTCCTGGTCCAAGGATGATGTTCCCTTGACCACATCAAATGCTTCCGCCTGTTTTTCTTCGAACTGACTGTAAAATTTTTCTTCCTTCGCCTTCATCCCAAGACCGGCGGTCTCGCTGATGGAGGTGATGGAATATCCGTTTAAGGTTCCATCCTTTTGCACACCCATAGAGAAGGTGATATCTCCGCCGTAGCCTGCGTGGGAGGTCACCGTGATCACATAGCCCAGGGTCTCTCCGGACGCATCCTCCGCCACAACGACACCCTCGATGGTATTGTCTGGATAACCGCTGTCCGCCACTGCTTTTGCCGCTTCTTCCACGTCAAAAGCTGCATAATCCAAAAAGCTTTCCGCATCCGCGAACACCGTCTTGTAGGCTTTCTGCTGTGCGTTGTACTGAGCCTTTTTTATGGGCTCCTTGGTGATCTCATAGACCAATCCCAGGAGACATCCGGCAATCAATGTGATGGCTGTCAGAATCAACGCGTCTTTTACCAGTTTCTTCATTACCGCTCGCCTCCTTTTCCAAATGGCCTCGGAACCGTCACACGCTCGATCAATGGCACCAGAAGGTTGCTGAATATGATCGCGTAGGAGACACCCTCTGCGGAAGCGCCGAAAATCCGGAAGATTCCGGTCAGAATCCCAAGTACAATTCCAAAAATAATCTTTCCTGCCGGCGTAATGGGACTTGTCACATAGTCGGTGGCCATGAAGAAAGCGCCCAGCATAAGGCCGCCGCCGCACAGCTGCGCCACCACGTAATTGGCATCCAGCCCGTGACCGCCGAAGAGCACAACAAAAATGACAAAGGTTACAATATAGG
>CABQGZ010000204.1 GCA_902463835.1 uncultured Lachnospiraceae bacterium | reverse complement strand
CATCTACAGTGCTTTTGCAAGAGGACTTTCCATCCAGGGATACAGTCCCAAAGGATTTCTGGATATACTGGACGGCATGTGGTGGAACATTGACCGCCATCTGACACTGCGGCAGACGTATCAGTCAGCGATGGCCACCTACATAGACTGTATTAAGAACGGAGTGACCACCGTCTTCGACCATCACGCCAGCTTCGGGCAGATTGAGAACAGTCTGTTTGCCATAGCGGAGGCAGCAGAGAAGCTGGGGGTGCGCACCTGCCTCTGCTACGAGGTCTCCGACCGGGAAGGAAAGGGGAAGGCCAGGGAGGCAGTGCGGGAGAACGATGCATTTATCCGGTATGCCGCCGGGCAGACGGAGGATATGGTAAAAGGCATGATGGGAATGCACGCCCAGTTTACAATCTCCGATGAGACCATGGAGCTGTGCCGGGAGCATATGCAAAAGGGCGTTGGCGCCCACATCCACGTGGCGGAGGGCATTGAGGATCTGCACCATTGTCTGAAGCATTATGGAAAACGGATCGTAAACCGTCTGATGGATCATGATATCCTGGGTCCCTGGACCATTGCGGCCCACTGTATCTATGTGAACCGGCAGGAGATGGAGCTTTTAAAGGAGACAGACACCATGGTGGTGCACAATCCGGAGTCCAATATGGGAAATGCCTGCGGTTGTCCGCCCACCATGGAGATTTATGAAAAAGGGATTCTGACCGGCCTTGGAACGGACGGTTACACCCACGACATGTTTGAGTCCTACAAGGTAGCAAATGTGCTGCACAAGCATGCCTTATGTGATCCCAATGCAGCCTGGAGTGAGGTTCCCGCCATGCTTTTTCATGGCAATGCAAGGATTGCGAACCGGTATTTTGAGACACCCCTTGGAGTGCTGAAGAAGGGGGCAGCGGCGGATCTTATCGTTGCGGACTATGATCCGCCAACACCGCTGACAGAGTGTAACATCGATTCCCACATGCTCTTTGGTATGAGCGGCAGCAAGGTTGTTACAACGATGATCAACGGCAAGGTGCTGATGAAGGATCGGGAACTTCTGTGTATAGATGAAGCGGAAGCAATGGCGGCGTGCCGTGTAGAGGCGAAGAAGCTTGCGGCAGATATCAATGGATAGCAATAGCAGCATCGTCGTGAGAAAAGCTGCGGCGGGGATAGATGGACAATGATGGAGCAGAGAGGTATTATACATGGGAGACCGCATGACGCCGATTCCTTTTGGGAATCTGATGAACTGGATTTTGACAGAAAAGAAAATATATGACCGGGTGTTTGGAACGCGGCAGTCCTACTGGGCGGATCCGCAGAAATATCTTACGATTTGGGGGGAGAAGCTGGAGACGCCCTTTGGGCCGGCTGCCGGGCCTCATACCCAGCTGGCGCAGAATATCATAGCAGGGTATGTCACCGGCTGCCGATTTTTTGAATTAAAGACGGTACAGACACTGGACGGCGAGGATCTCCCGGTGGCAAAGCCCTGCATTCTGGCGGAGGATGAAGGCTACAACTGCGAGTGGTCTACAGAGCTTCGGGTGCCGGAGGCATGTGACGAATACATAAAGGCCTGGATTGCCCTGAAGGTGCTGTCTGTGGAGTATCATCTTGGGGCGGCGGACGGATTTATTTTCAATATGAGTGTGGGCTATGATCTGGCGGGCATTCAGTCGGAAAAAATTGACTGCTTCATGGAAGCCCTGAAGGATGCGTCAGGGACGGAAGAATGGCAGCGAAGCATTCGGTGGCTGCGGGAGCATGTGGAGGAGTTTTCCAATGTAACGCTTGCGGATATTGATGGAATCTCGCCGCATATCTGCACTTCCGTAACGGTGTCTACCCTGCATGGCTGTCCGCCCCAGGAGATTGAGCGTATTGCGTCCTATCTTCTGAAAGAAAAAGGGCTGCACACCTTTGTAAAATGCAATCCTACCCTTTTGGGGTACGAGAAGGCAAGACGGCTCATGGATGAAATGGGCTACGACTATGTTTCCTTCGGAGCCTTTCATTTTGAGAATGACCTGCAGCTTGCAGACGCCATCCCCATGCTGGAACGGTTGAATGTGCTGGCCAAGGAGTTGGGCTTGGAATTCGGTGTCAAGATCACAAACACCTTCCCGGTGGATGTGACCAGGAGAGAGCTTCCCGCCGAGGAAATGTACATGTCCGGCAGAGCCCTGTGCGTCTTATCTCTGTCGGTGGCGCAGCTGCTGTCAGAGGCTTTTGACGGGAACTTACGCATCTCCTATTCCGGTGGTGCGGACTATTTTAATATCGACCGAATCTACAAGCTTGGCATCTGGCCCATCACGGTGGCGACCACGCTGCTGAAGCCCGGTGGCTATCAGAGAAATATTCAAATGGCACAGAAGCTTGCCGGACTGGAATACCGTTCTTTTGCCGGAGTGGATGTAGAGGGCCTAGGACATCTGATTGATGAGCTGCGAAAAGACCCGCACCATACAAAAGCTATCAAGCCCCTGCCGTTCCGGAAGGGGAAGAAAAAGGTGCCGCTTTTTGAATGCTTTACAGCCCCCTGCAGTGACGGCTGTCCCATTCACCAGGATATTCCGGCTTACGTGAAGCTGGTGGGGGAAGGTGCGTACGCCCAGGCCCTGCGGGTGATTCTGGACAAAAATCCACTGCCCTTTATCACCGGAACCATCTGTAACCACCGCTGTATGGATAAGTGCACCAGGAATTTCTACGAGGAGCCCGTGGGTATCCGGGGCGCGAAGCTTGCTGCGGCGGAGGGCGGATACGAGGAGATCATGGGGGAATACGTCAAGCAGCCGGATATTGCTGTAATCCGGGCGGCAGAAGACGTGTGTGAGAAAATGGATCAAAGCAGGAGTGCAGCCATATGCCAAAAATCAGCGGCTGTCGTCGGCGGAGGCCCTGCAGGCATTGCAGCCGCCCACTTTCTTGCCAGAGCCGGTGTGAAGGTAACTGTATATGAAAAAACAGACGTATTAGGCGGGGTGGTAGCTCAGGTGGTGCCTGGGTTCCGCGTCGAGCGCGAGATTGTGGATAAGGATGTGGCGCTTGCCGAAAGCCTGGGTGTCAAATTCGTCCTGAACCATCCGGTGACCAGCGAAACCCAGCTGGAGCAGCTTCGAAAAAACGGCTTTGACGCAGTGTTTGTGGCTGTGGGCGCAAACAAGGGCATACCCCTTGGAATCCATACAGAACGGGAACTAAACGCCATAGAATTCTTGCGAAGCTTCCGGAAAGAGCCCCAAAGTCTGCACCTTGGCAGGTATGTTGCGGTGATCGGCGCAGGAAACACCGCCATGGACACAGCCCGTGCGGCCAGGAAAGTCCCAGGCGTGGAAAAGGTCTCTGTCATCTACCGAAGGACGAAGCGCTATATGCCTGCGGACGAAGAAGAATTTCTGCTGGCACTGGAAGACGGCGTGGAATTCCTGGAGCTTCTTGCTCCAAAATGCCAGAAGAACGGAATTCTGTTGTGTAATCGGGTCATCCTGGGAGCGAAAGATGCTTCCGGTCGCCAAAGCCCCATTGTGACGGAAGAAGAAGTGGAGATTCCAGCAGACACCGTCATAGCCTCCCTGGGCGAACAGGTGGACACCGACTATTACAGGAGCCTGGGAATTGATGTGGATGAAAAAGGGATCCCGGTATTAAACGAATTCATGGAGAGCACAAAGCAGGGCGTATACCTGATCGGCGACGGAGCCAGAGGCCCTGCCACCGTGGTTCTGGCTATCCGCGACGCCCGCACAGCGGTGGATCGTTTCCTGTATGGAGCGCATATGGATGACACTTCTAAACCAGATCCAGCAAGTATCCATGATGATAGAACAGATTCCGTAACAGAGCGTATGCCAGACAACTATATGGCAGAACAAGCCGCAGCAAAAAAAGGAATCCTGATACATAGTCAGGAAGCAAAAAGCGAAGCCGACCGCTGCCTGGAGTGTAACCGCATCTGCGAAAACTGTGTAGATGTATGCCCCAACCGAGCCAATGTATCCATACACACACCGGGAAGCAAAACACCTATCATCCTTCATATAGACTACATGTGCAACGAGTGCGGCAACTGCCAGAGCTTCTGCCCCTACGACAGCGCTCCCTACAAAGAAAAGCTCACCCTCTTCGCCAACGAAGCAGACTTGGAGAACAGTACAAACGACGGCTTCACCCTCCTGAACCAAGAAACCAGACGCATCAAGCTGCGCCTGAACAGCCACATAACAGAGGAAAACCTGACCAATCCAGAGTGCATGATATGTGACGAGATAAAGGATATTATTACCAGCATTATCGAAAACCGCCAGTACTTATTTGTGTAACTATTTACAGAAAGGCGCCCCCAAATGGACATTCTAATTCAACACGGAACCCTTGTAACCCCAACCGGCAGCCGAATCGCCGACATCCGCATCCGCGGTGAGAAAATCATAGAGATCGGGCCAGACCTCCCCCCAGCCGGAGCACAGCAGATCCTCGCTGACGGCTGCCTGATCTTCCCGGGCTTTATCGATACCCACACCCACTTCGATCTGGATGCAGGTACCTTTTGCACAGCAGACGACTTCGCCACGGGAACAAAAGCCGCCATCGCCGGCGGAACCACGACGATTCTGGACTTCACAACCCAGGAGAAAGGGGAAAACCTCATGGAAGCCCTTGAACGCTGGCATATCCTGGCAGATGGAAAATGCTCCTGCGACTATGGCTTTCACATGTCCATCACTGACTGGAACGATCAGGTGCGAGAAGAACTCCCGGTCATGACGGCACAGGGTGTCACCTCCTATAAGTTGTATATGGCATACGATAACCTGAAGGTGTCCGACGGCGAGATCTTCGAGATACTTAAGGCAGTAAAACAGGAAGGAGGAATCGCCGGCGTCCACTGTGAAAATGGCGCGCTGATCAAAAAACTGGCAGCAGAGTTAAATGCGAAAGGAGAAACCGGTCCCTCCGCTCATCCAAAATCCCGTCCTGCCCAGGTGGAAGCGGAAGCCGTCTATCGCCTGCTCACCATCGCAAAAATGGCAGACACCCCGGTCAATATCGTACATATAAGCACAAAGCAGGCGTATGAGATTGCAGCCGGGGCAAGAAAAGCAGGTCAGAAGGTCTACCTGGAAACCTGTCCCCAATACCTGCTTCTTACAGAAGAGAAATACGCATTGCCAGGCTTCGAGAGTGCCAAATACGTCCTGTCTCCCCCCTTGAGAGGAATGGAGGACGTGAACTGCCTGTGGCAGGCCCTGGAGGAGAATCAGATCGATACCATCGGCACCGACCACTGCAGCTTCCATTACCGGGGACAGAAGGAACGGGGCAAAGGCGATTTCACACAGATTCCAAACGGTCTTCCAGGTGTTGAACACCGCCCGGTGCTTCTGTACACCTACGGTGTAAGCACCGGAAAAATTACGAAAGAGCAGATGTGCCAGGTATTGTCCGAGAACCCGGCAAGACTTTTTGGCATGTACCCGAGGAAAGGGACATTAGAGGCAGGAAGCGATGCGGATATTGTGATCTGGGACCCAAAGAAAGAGGATGTCATATCTGCCGATACCCAGTTCCAGAACGTGGATTATACCCCCTACGAAGGAACAAAAATAACAGGGAAGCCAAGACAGGTATACTTGCGAGGAACATTAGTATTCGAAGAAAATAAGTTTTTAAAAGAAAAGCAGGGAATCTACTTGCACAGAAAAAAATCTGCGTTATAATAAGAAAGAAAGTATTTTAAAGAGGAGAATGATACAATGAAGAAATCAATCAATGCAACCAATGCGCCGGCAGCAGTAGGACCCTACGTTCACGCGGTAGAAGCGGGCGAAATGATATTTACCTCCGGCCAGCTCGGCTTAGACCCGGTAACGGGCGAGCTTCCCGAGGGCGTGGAAGCACAGACGCATCAGAGCTTAAAAAACCTGGGCGCAGTCCTGGAGGCGGCAGGAAGCGACTTTGACCATGTGGTAAAGACTACCGTATTCTTAGACAATATCGGAGACTTCGCAGCTGTAAACGCAATCTACGCAGAATATTTCAACGGCGAAGTTCCAGCTCGCTCCTGCGTGGAGGATGCAAAGCTTCCCAAGGGCGGACTGATCGAGATTGAAGCAATTGCGGTGAAAAAAGCCTAGCTGGAAAGAGGAAGAAAATGGACAATTTTTTTCGGATGCTGGCAGGACTTCCAAACGGTCAGAACCACTGGATCGCAGTGGGAATTGACGGTAGGGTGACGGGCGAAAAGGCAATCTTTGCCAAGGACGAAGTCTTGTACCAAACTGATGGGTTTCCGAAGGAAGTTCAGAAGCTGCTTTTGGAACAGCCGGAGTGTGGACTTCTGACA
>CABQGZ010000203.1 GCA_902463835.1 uncultured Lachnospiraceae bacterium | reverse complement strand
ACCCGGATGCTGACTCAGGCGGCACAAACGGAATTATCTTCGCTGTATGCTACGGATGAATTTGCGAAGCAAAATATTTCTTCCTCTTACACTATAGCATCAAAAGATGGAAGACCATTGCGTTTGATAGGCGATGATAAGCAGTTGCTCACAAACTTACAAGAACGCTATGACAGCATAGTAAAGCTATCTGAAGTTCCTAGCCTAAATAGTGGCACAGGCAACTTCGCTATATGGGCTGATAAATCCGGTAAAATTGCATTTACTTTTTATCGGGATGGTAAAGGATATACTGGAATATACAGTGCAGAAGACGGTTCAATAGAAGCCTTTAAAGATGTTGAAGTTCCGAAATATGATGAGTTTCTGAACCAGTATAAGAGTAAGGTTGTTTGCCAACCCTTGACTCAGCGCGTGGATGGCAAAGAATATCTGTACTACAGCAAAAACAATGTGTTTGCGTCTCTTGATATAGGCGACTATGAGATAAAGGTTGGCTGGTTGTAATTAACCAAATAAACACCCCCAGCGGAGATTAACTCTCTACTGAGGGTGTTTTTTGTAGCGTTAAAGAATGACTCTACGGCTCATCGTCCACGGTTCAATCACTTTCGTGTCTTCTCCATGGCTCTCTATTGCTATCACTTGAATGATTTCCTCGCAACCCGCAGATAAGTGCTCCATGCAGAGCAGTGCTGCACTCCCCTTCCGGCTGGGCCATAGTGTGACCTTATTCACATCGCAGTATGTATAGCCGTTCTCGAACGGAGATACCTTGTCGAGTTTGTCCATCTTATCCAGAATCCACTGAAGATTTGGAAGGCAGGACCCCTTCTGAGCATCATTGAGGATAATGCCAGCATCAGCATTTAGTGTGAAGTCTCGGTCTTCATCTGTTCTGCCTGCGTCAGCAAACGCCTTGTAAAGAATAGCCTTTCCTTGCGGGTCATTTTCGAGGATTTTGAAGATTTTTACATAGCGGCGTTGGATGACCATAATTATTCTCCTGTTCTCTGATTTTGTTTCTTGCATCCATTATAAGCTCTATGTTTAATTTCTACAACTGGAACTGGCAACTTGGCCTATATTCGGTCTTTACTTTTTTGCTGGCATTTTTGTTAATTTTGTTGGAAACCGTGACGAATTATGATAAAGTAAAAATAATTGTAATTTGCTGCATTTTTCTGTCAAGTTTCAGGTGAATACACAAATTATAGTACCTGTCGGTATTATAGAATGGGATATCTGCATAAATCGCTCAGAAAGCCCCGTGTACACGGAGTTTTCTGAGCGATTTATGCATTCCGGTTGAGCCATACGGACAACCGGTCCCCTATCATGCGAAAAGCACTCCAATTCCTCGCCCCCTCGTCTTCTATCGGCCTCTTTGCTGTGTCATCTTTTGCACACTATGAGAAAATAAACTTCTCATTTCAATGCAAACCTCTTGACAGGTTATTTTCCCATTGATATAATAAATGCGAAATCAGTTTTCCCATTTCAATTATAACGACGCTCTTAGCTCTTGTCAATAACACATTTAGAGCAAACGTCCAGGGAAAACATCATCTAGGGAAAGGAGCACTAGCAATGAACTTCGGGGAAAAACTAAAAGACCTCCGCACACAGAAGGGGTGGTCTCAGGAGGAACTTGCGAAACAGAGGGGCGTAACCCGCCGTACCATTGGCGGTTATGAGGCCGGTACCACCTATCCCCGCACTCGCGATATGTATGCAAAGCTGGCCGAGCTGCTTGAAACGGACGTCAATTATCTGATGACCGAAAATGAGGAGTTCATGACCGAGGTAGGCTCCTTCTATGGGCGGCGCGGTCAGGCACAGGCCAGCGAGATTCTCAGCCAGACTCGTGAGCTATTCGCCGGCGGTTCTCTTTCGGAGGAAGATCAGAAGGCGTTTGCCATTGAAATGCAGCGGATCTTTATGGATTCCAAGAAGGTGGCACGTGAAAAGTTCACACCGAAGAAATACCGGAAAAATGCCGAAGATAACGGCACCTGATCTTCTGCCAGAAAGTTGGTGAAAGAATGACACAACTTCAAACCTTTGACGATACTCAAAAATTGATTCAGAAATATGGTACCCGAGACCCTTTTGAGTTGATCGATGCGCTGCCCAACACAAAGCTCTGGCCTGCCAGATCACTCGATGCGGATGGTCTGCGTGGCTTCGCTACGATTGTAAATCGTGTCAGATACATAGCCGTTAATCCTCACCTTCCCTACGAAGAGCAGCGTGTCATTGCTGGTCATGAACTTGGGCATATATTTGAACACTCAAACCACCTGCGGTGTCAAGCCATGCAGGATTTCGACATTTATCAGGCCACCGGCAGACTGGAAAGAGAGGCCAATTTCTTCGCCGCTGATCTGTTACTGGATGATGAGGAAGTGCTGGATCTGATTCACTCCGGCAACACCGACTTTTTCAGCGTTGCCAAAGAGCTCTGCATTCCAGCGCCTTTTTTTGCGTTTAAGATGTACAGCCTGATCCGCCGCGGTGAGCACCTCCAACTGCCCGTTGATATCGACAACCGCTTCCTACGGGCCAAGCACTAAGGATCGGAGGTGACCTACATGGCGATACCCAAACGAATCAAAATCGAGCGTGTCTATGTAAAGGTCGCCTCGGAGTTTGATTCAACCGGCTATATGCAGCCAACATCCATCACCTGGGCGGACGGCAGGACCTTTCCTATCGAAACCGTCCGGGACTTCCGGCCGGCAGGAACCGCAGACAACGACTGCAATGGTGACTGTTTCACTGTCCTGATTCAAGGACAGGAGAAGCACCTGTTCTTTGAACACATCGACCCTCGCTTCACCGGACGGCTTGGCCGCTGGTATGTGGAGCGGACGGCACAATAAGCTCATCCAACGAAAGCGGTTTATCAATGACCATCTTTGAGAAACTGAGTACACTCGCCGAGATTACCGACCAAGATGAAATGATTAAAGCCTGCAAAATCATTCCAGATGAAGATCTTCGTCTGACTCTGGTGTTTCTCGCTCTGGCCTATAACAAGAACGAGCAAACCAACCGCGAGATTTTCCATCGGCAAACGCAGGAAATCGATTCTCTTAAGGGAAAAATCAAGGAACTTGAAAAAGCAAGCAGATAACATTGCGAAATCCACCACGGAAAGGGAGTGACACAGCATGGCGCAGCGCACGTATCTGGCAATAGACCTCAAGTCGTATTATGCCTCGGCAGAATGCGCCGCACGGCATCTCGATCCGCTGACCACCAATCTGGTCGTGGCCGATGCCAGCCGCACGGAGAAAACCATCTGCTTGGCTGTATCCCCATCCTTGAAGTCCTACGGCATTCCCGGTCGAGCTCGACTGTTCGAGGTCGTGCAGCGTGTCAAAGAGGTCAACAACGGTCGTCTGCGGGATGCCATCCGGAACAAGACCGCTGTGTACAAAGACGGTGTTCCCTCTCTTTCGGCTGCGTCCTACGATGCCACCGCCCTTGCAGCAGACCCCTCTCTTGAGGTATCCTATCTGGTGGCACCGCCTCGAATGGCGTACTATGAGAAGGTTTCACGGCAGATCTACGGCATCTATCTCAAGTACATCGCCCCGGAGGACATCGTGGTCTATTCCATCGATGAGGTGTTCATCGATGCCACTGCATACCTTACTCATTATAAAATGTCTGCCCACGACCTCGCCATGACCATGATCCGGGAGGTACTGTACACCACCGGCATCACCGCCACCGCCGGGATCGGCACCAATCTATACCTGGCAAAGCTGGCAATGGACATCGCCGCCAAGCATGCTGCCCCGGACAAGGACGGCGTCCGCATCGCAGAGCTAGATGAAGAATCCTTCCGGTATCTGCTCTGGGATCATAAGCCTCTCACGGACTTCTGGCAGACTGGTCCGGGCACCGTCCGCAGACTGGAAAAGCATGGCATCCATACGATGGGTGAACTGGCAAGAGCCAGCATTCACTTCCCTGAGATACTATATAAAGAGTTCGGCATAGACGCTGAGATTCTCATCGACCATGCCTGGGGACTGGAACCCTGCGGGATGAAGGAGATTAACGCCTATCGTCCCGAAACCAACAGCCTGTCCGAGGGGCAAGTACTCTCCTGTCCTTATCCTTATGATAAGGCTCGGATCATCGTCCAGGAGATGACCGACAGTCTGGTATTCCAGCTCACGGACAAGGGACTGGTCACGGACAGCCTGACACTGGACATCGGCTATGACCGGGAAAACTGTGACAAAGGCATCTATCACGGTCCTGTCCACATCGATCACTACGGCCGCACTGTTCCGAAGGGTGCCCACGGCAGTACACGGCTGGATAACCCGACTAATCTTAGCAGCCAACTGATGGCCGATACCACAGAACTGTTCGACCGCATTGCCAACAGAAATCTGACTGTGCGGAGAATAACAATCGCAGCAAACCGCGTGGTCAAGGATCAGGGCATCTTGCAAGTGGATCTTTTCACCGACACCAGCAAGCTTGAGCGGGAGAAATCGCTACAGGCGACCATGCTCGGTATCAAGAAGAAGTTCGGAAAAAACGCTGTTCTGAAAGGCACCAACTATCTGGAAGGAGCCACTATGCGAGAACGGAACGGTCAGATTGGCGGCCACAAGGCCAAATAATGCAACAAGGAGGATTCTATGGCAGACTTTAGGAATACCAACGAAGGACGAAACGTCGCACAGAAGTATGCAGACATCCTCCATCTCAGCCGCCCAGAGCCACCCGTAAAGTATCCCCGGATGGCACTCTCAAACCGGGCAAAGATATTCAGCCCCTTCGCCGCTCTGCGTGGCTTCGATGATGAAATTTCCAGCGAGGGAGCCAGCAAGCTGCTGGTGAAGAAAGTCGAACTTTCCGATGAGGAGAAGAACGCTCTCTCCGACAAGCTCCTGCAGGTCAAAAAAGGTATGAAGGTCGTAGTGCGGTACTTTATGAAGACCGCAGAAAGTACCGGAAAGTACATAAGTCTGACTGGCACAGTTGTTATGATCGACCCAGTTTATCGAGAACTGAAAGTCATGCAAGACAGTGATAGAAAAGCCATGGGCATTGAGAAAGAGTTGCCGGTCATCATTCCCTTCGATGACATTGCCGATCTTGCCGGTGAGGGCATCACTAGTATTGAGGACTACCTTGGGATGGAAAAGTATCCTGATGACATATAAACTCCTACATGACAAAGGAAGTGCAAAACGCCGTGAACTACTATTTCTGCGATGTCTGCCATTACTGCTTTGAGGCAGAGTCGCTGCCCGAACGTTGCCCAGACTGCGGCAAAACGGACTATCAGAACAGACCTGCCATCCGCCCGGCAACCGAAAAAGAAGTACAGGACCTTCTGCAGGCTAGGGATGAGGAATGGGAATAAACCAACTGACTGCCTTCTGTAGTATCCACGGAGGGCAGTTTATTTCTATCACAAACTATATGCCCGTGCCCTTATCACTTCTTCATCTTCTCCTTGACCTTTTCCGGCACATCAATCAAGCCAAATCGGTAGAACATTCCATAAATGTACGACACACCCCGGATGTCCCCCAGCGCCTTGGGTCTGTCCACTACCTCTCCGATTTTACCGATATTGTGATACGCCAGGATTACGGAGCTCCAAGCAAGGCTCTTGCTGCCCTCTCTGCGGTCAATCCACAGTTCCTTGGTGAACCCATCTCCCCCGCCCTTCTTCAGCTTATAGGTAAAGGGCAATCCGGACAGGGTCTTGAACTTGTAATCCCGAAAGGCCACCACGCACTTCCAGAGGTTCTCCTCACACGGGTTCTTCTTCAAAGCTGTAACTGCTCGGTAGTGTCGCTGTCTCTCTGCCCCTGCACTGATATTCGTCGCCTCAGCCTCTTCCGGGAAGTACACACCTTTTGCATACGGCAGATAAGAGGTCACGGAGGGACAGGACAGCCGCAAGGCAGACATGGTGGAGGTGACAGCAGTGGAGTAGTTTTGTGTTTCTCTGAAGGTATTGAAGGTCTGCCGGACAAGTTTTGCCGTGTCCGACTCGTAGACCCCGGCTGTGATGAGCAGTTTCCGAACCTTGATAGGGTTGAGGGACAGGGCGTCTGCGATGGCTTGCAGGCTCATTCTGTCCGTATAAAGTTCAGCAGCCGCTTCCATCTGCTGTACCAGGTTCTTGGTCGCACTGTACTCTGGCTTCGATGGTTTTCGCCCACCGCCGGGCTTGCGTGTGTTTCCCACAGACTTCACCTCGCTTTTATTTCCGTTACAAACTATATAATCGCCTTCAAAAGATGCCGTGCGAATCTTCGGAGTTCAGTCCACACGGCATATTACTTTATTTCAGCTTTTCGAGAATCTCATC
>CABQGZ010000202.1 GCA_902463835.1 uncultured Lachnospiraceae bacterium | reverse complement strand
GTATGGCACTCTTGCGCAGCCCCGCAGGCATATTGATTTTATTTTTTTTTATTCTTTTATTTCCATTTCTGTTCTTCATCAACAGCGCTCCCATCATTTTGCAGGAATAACAAACGCGCCTTCACCGGCATTCAGTGACAATCGAAGTTCTCCCTTAGCCGTAAGCTTTCTGTCTGTTACACCGTCTTCTGTATATACAAGCGCATGGCTGCAATCCTGAAATTCCAGCATCACGGCATTGGTCAGATTTTCATTGGGCGCAGTATAATTTACGACCATATATCCGTTCTGCTCTCCTTTTTGAAAACATCCCACGATTGCGTCATAGCGGCCGGATACTTTCAGAAGAGAGCCTGTCTCTTCCAACAGCAAACTGCCCAGCTGTCCAAACACATCGTCCCTCCCGCGCATTTCTCCTTTTGACACAGTTGTTCCGCGGTAATCAAAAGAGGTCAGTACCTTTTCAAAGGGCAATGCGCGCTCATTCGCCTCCTTGACATAGTCAAAGATCCGCTTTTCTCCGGCGGAATCAACGATTCCGTACAAACCGAAGCTGTCATAGGAACGATAACAGAAATATTCAAAAAGCCGCGCGCCCACAGCCATTCCCGTATACATCTGAAACGTCACATCCTCCGGGCAGGTAATATCCCTGAGTCTGGCATTCTCGTTGGTATTCTGGAAGGTCTGCAGACAGATTCCGCATGTAGCCTTCTGCTCCTTAGCCGCTTTGTCATTATAATCGCGTGTGATATTTGCCACCGTAAGCAGATCCGCAAGGTAAGTATCGGAAAGTGTACCGCCCTCCAGCAAGGGATAATTGTCAAGACAGATGCTTCTTCCGCCGGACTCCAGACGTTTTACAATGGTGTCCACATAGTATTGGATGAATTCTCCATAGCTTGTTCCGGCAGGCCAGTGATCATAAGAAGCGCTGGGCACGTGATTCATATGCATATAGGCATTCGGATAATATTTGTTCTTCCAATCGATCAGTTTTGTCAAATCATCAAAATTGCTGAAGCAGGACTCGTCATACTCTGTTTTTGGATTGTCCTCCTGCTTGTGCATATAGGCCTCATCCGCCATATAAAAGCCTGTCACTTCCGAAAATTCAGCAAATTCTGTGGTGATGTTTCTTGCGTTCATCTGATACGGCGAACCGTAATTGGAGCCTGTCTTATCTGCACCACACTCAAAATAGTCAGGATCGTTCCACATGTTGCGAATCCACACGTTCAGCCCTTTTTCCCCAGCGGCACGTATCGCTTTCTTGTAGGAATCGCTGAGCGTTCCTCCCTCTGTCATGGGAACAAAATCTTCCGTGAGCACAAAGGTATTCACTCCCAGCTCACAGTAGCGTTCCAGAGCATCCTCCTGCAACGCATTCGGCGTGGAATCCACGATCGTGATAAATGTTTCATCACTTTCAAAGTCCTCCGGGTTCAATGTTACCGTTGTTTCTTTGTTCTTCCCGCCACATCCTGCCACCATACAAAGTGAAAGAACCAGTGCAGTCATCTGACACATTTTTTTCTTCATATGCAACCGTTCTCCTTCTCATTTTTCTTCTTTCGCTCAATCTTCCATTCCCGTCCCAGCATTCTGCCAAACCTAAGATAAACTCCGAACGTCCATCCAAGCATTGCCGGCATCTTATATTCATCTACAACGGCTACATTCCCTTCCACTACGTTGTATTTCTCCCAAAAATTTCCGGTTTCTTCAAAGCTATGCTCCACCAGCTTCACATACTTCTCCGCAATACGTAATGCATCCTCCCGGTAGCCGTATCGCAAAAGGCCCTCAGCCACAATGCGCTGCATGGGAGGCCAGCCATTGGGATATCCCCACTGAAAATTCCCCGGCACCTCGCATTTTTCACAGGCCGCAACTCCATACTCCATTTCCAGTCTCGGGAGCAGGCTACGGGCTGCCTGTGCTTCTTCTTTCGTAGCCATTCCCACATAGAGGGGATAAAAGCATGCTACACTTGCGAGAATAGTTTGCTTTTCCTGTTCCAGATGATAGTCGTAGAATACACCATCCGTTCCTTTCAGATATTTCCTGCAGAGTGCCCCTCTGTTCTCACGTTTCCGCTGCCACTGCTCCTGCTCCCCATAAAGTCCCAGTTCGCCAGCGAAATATGCCAGCTGATCCTCTTGAGAATACAGCAGACTGTTCAGGTCTGCCGGGACATATTTGTATGTCTCATAGCTCATTCTGGGGTTGAAATCCCATCCGCTCTCTCCGGTAGAAAAATTCCCTCGCGCAATCTCCTCATCCGTCCGATCCGGCCGAAAGCCAATACGCGCCGTCAGATCACGGACACCGTCCCGAATCTTCTCTGGTGGCAAGGGTTCACAGTCATAATGGTTCAATCCGAAATCGGTACCGCGCTTCTCGTTCCAGAACCTGTTTTCCTTCTTTAAGGACTCATATGCTCCCTTAAGCCATGCTTTATCCTGGGTGACGTCATACAGTTCCCGGATCATCAGCCCCAGAAACGGCGGTTGCGAGTTGTATTCAAACCCCTTATTGTTCCCGTTAAGGACAAAGCCATAGCGATCCAGCAGACACCGGAGATTATCTACATTGTTTCTTGCCTGTTCCACATCCCCAAGGATCAGAAGACCTCCATTGGCAAAATAGCTGTCCCAGTAATACATTTCCTGAAACATATCCGCCACACTTGGAATGATATATGGGTACTTCAGACCGATCAGCGCTCCTTTGTCCTCCGGATTATATCGTATGGATCTTGGCAAATTCGTCTCTATGTATTCTTTTATCGTCATAAACGCTTTTCTCCTATTCTCTGTCTGCTGTCCGCATGCTCCACGTTCCTGCCGGAAGCTGAAAGCGAAAATATCCGTCCTCACAGCATACCTGATATACTTCGCCGGTGGTCTGATTCTGCAGCCGCTTATATAGGGAAGGGAATTCCACTTCTCCGGTCAGCCCCGCCGGAATCTCAACCTTCAGGGAAAATCCTGTTCTTGTATTTTCCCACTCCACACCTATCTTTCCATATGAAGTTATTTTATCAGCTCTCGCCCACTCCATACAATCGGTAAAATATGGAGATATCCGAACTACTTTCTGATACAGCTGTGTCAGATCCAATCCTGCCACCCGCTCATACAGCCAGGAGACAACGCTTCCGTACATGGGGTGGCAATGGGACAGGTCTCCTCCGCCCTTGACCAGGCGGCTTTTGTCATCTCCAATGTAGTAATCCGGCCATTTCTTGCTCCAGTGCTCACAGAATGTGGTGTCTGTCTCCATCAGCTGACGATAGGAGGGGTAATCCTCCGCCGTCATAATCCGGTATGCCAGCTTTCGCATTCCATGATCCGTCAGATAATTCACCAGAATGGGCGTCAGCAGGATTCCCGTGTCAAGATGCCCCTTTGTCTCCGTCTCATAATGATGTGCCACCTTCTCTTTCAATGTCCTTACGCAGCTCTTTGGAACAATGCTTACGGCCAGCGCCAGCATATCCTCCCCCTGCGCTCCATTCCCATAGGTCATGCGATCCCGGTCAAAAAAGATACGATTGATCCCGTCCGTAATCTCTCTTCGCAGCTGCATGAGTCCCGCAAGCTGTTCTCGTTTCAGCTGTTCTGCAAAAAAGATTGCCGTGTCCACTGCCATAAGATAACAGACCGTACTGATATAGTATACATTCGAGATCACGGTATCCGGCGCCATCCAATCTCCCAGCAGCCAGCTGTGACTGTTGTGATAGATGATGTGATTCTCATCCTCCTTGGATCTGTAGTAGGAGATCCATCTAAGGATCGCCTCATATCCTTTCTCAGCCAGCCAGCGATCCCCCGTAAAGGAATACAGGTACTTTGTCACAAAGCAGATGGCGTTTCCCCATGCGTACCCTCCGCCTCCGCCCAAGTTGGGCGCTGTATTGGGAATCAGCCCCTCCGGTGTCTGGGCGTCCAGCAGGTCTTCAAACACTTTGTAGTAAAAAGACAATGCATCCAGATTATAACACGCGGCCTTCATGGTCATATGGGCATCTCCCGTATAGGGAAGCTTCTCGCGGTGAGGGCAATCCGTCACAAGACCGCTGTGCATATTACAATAGAGCGTCTGCACACACATCTCGTTGAGCCGAACCAGGCTCTCGTCGCTGCAGTCAAAATTGCCTTTTTTCTTCAACGCCATATGAATAAAGAGGGACGTCACTTTCTCTATTTTTACCGTATCCGGACATTCCACAAGAGCGTGTCGATAACAACACCAGCCAAACAAGGGCTTAATCTCATTGATCCCTTCCCGCAGAATATAACGGCTTTCCTGATAGATATCCTTCTTCTCCCCATGCCATGCGCCCGTCTCAAAATTCGGATTCCCCTTTTCATCAAGTACCTCCGCATAGCGGATAAGGAGTATGTCGCCTTCTTTTGCCGATACGGTCATGTCCAGTCCGCCCGTATGGTTGATACCAAAATCATAGAGCAGCCCCTCCGGCATTCTCCGTATGCTGACCGGCTGATATGCAGTGTCAATTCTGTCTCCTTCACACAGCGGGCTTACATTCTTTCCGTCCGGTGCGCGAACCTCTCTGCTTTTTTGAAAATCAGGCGCCGCTTTTGTAAAGTCAACAAAGTCCCCTTCCCGCAGCATGGATCTTTTCCAGGAGCTTCGCACCATGGTTGCACTGTCGCTTTTTACCAGCAGCTCCATCCTGGTGGCCATGCCATCCGCCGTTTTCCCGGTTCGGCTCACATACAGTTCATATACCAGCTTCGGTTCGCCAAACGTATAGTTTCCTTCTGTAACACTCTGCTCCTCATTGCAGTAATATCCGTTTGCCACATCCACTGTGAGAAGATTTGTCCCTGGCTTAAGAATATCTGTCACATCGTAGGTATAATACGTCACCCGATGCCCCGAATCCGGGTACAGATACGGATTTTCCCGACAGTTCCTGGAAGAATAATTGGTGACAAGGGGCTTATAAAATTCATCTCCCAGCTCGATTCCGTTCAGCCTCGCATTGAAATACCCCAAACCGCAGATATAGAGCCGAGCCTCTGCAATCGTTCCTCTGTCCTCGTCTTTTTGCTCCAGTTCAAACGTTCTTTGAAATTCCAGAACCGTCCCGTCACAATCATATCCGCCAACCCATTCTGCGGCCCACACATCGATTCCTGTCTCAAAATATGATATTTCCGAGACACAGGTTCCCTCCCTGGTCTCTGCCGCCACCTGCCAGTAATATCGTGTTTGTGGCTGAAACAACTCTTTGTCCAGCCATAGAAGATATCCATCTTCTTCTCTCCCTGTAAAAACACCGATGTCGTATCTTCCGTTCTCCAAATGCTTGGGAGAGGAAGCCACACGAATCTCATAGGAAAAAAGCTCTCTATTGCCGTCCGTCCAAAAACTCAGCCGCAGATGCTCCCTGTCTATGCCGATGGGTTCCACCCTCCCACAGCATTTCAACTCAAACCTCAAATATTCATCTCCATTTCTTCCATATCTTTAACATAAGGATACGCTCTTTTCTAAAATATATCCACACAATGATTGACAAGAACTTGCTCTCTATTGACCTGTTACTGGAAAGAGCAAAAAAAACGCTGTCGGACCAATGTCCTGACAGCGTTTTTGCGGGTAACTCAAATATTGTTAAGTTCCCACCCTTGTTCTACAATTTACAATATTTTTCTATTCTGCACGTATGCTTTCTCTTTCCTGCCGGCGCTTCCTTCTCATAATTCACTCCCACCAGCAAAATATCTCCGCCATAGTCTTTGATCGCGTCAGGATACCGTCTGTCCTTAATCTGTTCAATAGCTCCTTCCGCGGATTTGTTCCATTTCAACTCGATTCTCAATCTGTGCTGCCACTGCATCCTCATTTCCATGGACCGTATCATAAATGAGCTGCTCACTTTCCCGAACACGACGAATCGTCTCGTCACGTTTTACCTCCCGGATGGTCTTAGCGAATTCCATGCGAATTTCCTCATTTGGGATACGTACTTTTCCAGTATTTTCATCATACGCCAGATATCCCAGATGAATCAGCAGCGTCAACACATCATCCCGATTTCGGAAGGTCACAAGATCATTGGCAAACGCTTTCGTATCCACCGCAACCTCCACACCGCCGATCAATTCCGTAACCGTCATGGACAGTCCATCAAAATCAAGGCTGATGTACCCCATCAAACTCTCCGCCGCGGAGGTCTGTACCCAGTAAGAATCAAAATCATCGTTGCGAATTGCTTTCATCACAGAATTGGGATTGTATACCGACATCTCATCACGGAAGGCGTAGCCGTCATACCACCGTTTCATCGTTGCAAAATCCCGACCATAATCATTACATAGTTTTTTTACCTCCTCTTCCGTAAATCCCACATACCTGCCA
>CABQGZ010000201.1 GCA_902463835.1 uncultured Lachnospiraceae bacterium | reverse complement strand
TGCGCGTCCGTGGTAACGTGGGCGTATGTATCCAGCGTGAAGCCCGCCGAGTAGTGGTCGAACATACTGCTGACGGTCTTGACGTCCACGCCGTTCTGGAGCGCCATCGTGGCGAAGGTGTGTATAAATCGTGAAACTCGAATTGAGTGATTAATTGCACTATTTGGCAGTTTTGTGAAACAAATTGCGGGATAGTGCTTTTTATTCTCAATCATCTGCTATACTTGAAATAATAAAAATAATGATTGAGGGATAGCAAGAATTGGTGCATTCCTTCAAAACCATCAAGTCACAAAAAGGGATTCTGTTGGGCGCATATTGAATCAGTCCTTCTAACTAGCCAAGGTTATGATGTGCCTCTGCTAAGAGAAATGCCAATTCATCGTCCATTTTAGGTGTAAAGGCGCTCTTGAAAATCAGGGCAAACATTTCCGGTACTACGCTGATGTGCATGATCAGGACTCCCAAGCCGCCTACAATATAAATCAGAGCCGAACGGCACAACTTTTTCCATGATATCCGCGATTCGCTTTAGGCCGCCATCGGCAGTAGCAAGGTATCAGTCGGTTTTTTCTACAAAACAAGGGGCCTTCGTAAAGAAAGCCCCTTGTTTTTAATGTTGGCCTAAGTTCGTCTGCCAAGTCATCCCCAGTCAGCGCACTCCCTCAAAGCAGAGAGTTTTGTTTTCAAACTGAGCGGGGACGTTTTCCGTTCGATTATTTTCTCTCGGAAGTTTCAGCAGTATTCTGCTTTGCCAGCTTTCTGGACTTGTAGTTCCGGATGCCAAAAATTGCCACGGACACAATCGCGATCAAAATGAACGCGCAGCTGATCGGACGAGTGAAGAAAATGCTGAAGCTGCCTTCAGAAATGACCATGGCACGGCGGAAGTTCTTTTCAGCCAGAGGTCCAAGCACGATGCCCAGCAGAATAGGCACCAGTTGGAAGCCCATGCGCCGCAGGAAGTAAGAAACGATACCGAAAATCAAAATGATATAAATATCATAGATGCGGTTGTTGGTAGAATAAGAGCCTGCAATGCAGAATGTCAGTACGATGGGAGCCAGAATCTCATAGGGAATGCGGGTAATATGCGCATAAAACCGGGTCAAACCAGTGCCCACGATATACATGAACACATTCACCACGAGCAGGCCCAGCATGATGGCATAAAGAACGTTGCCCTGCTCGGCAAACAAGGACGGACCGGGAACCATGCCGTGAAGCATGAATGCGCCCATCAGAATGGCCGTTGCACCGTCACCGGGGACACCCAGCGTCAGCATGGGGATCATAGTTGCACCGCAAGCGCCGTTGTTGGCAGATTCCGCAACAGCCACGCCCTCGATCTCACCCTTGCCGAACGTTTCCGGGTGCTTGGACGCCTGCTTGACCTGATTGTAAGCAATAAACGCCGCCAAACCGCCGCCAGTGCCGGGCGTTGCGCCAATGATGACACCGACAAGAGAACCAATGCCAATGGGCTTGCGGCAGCGCCGATATTCCTCTTTTGTGATCTTATCCTTCGTCAGGGCCTTGGGGTCATAAATTTTATGATCCGTTTTGGGATCATATTTAGATTTGGTCAGAATTTCAGAGATGGCGAACATACCGATCAGCGCAATAATGAGGTCGATACCGGCCATCAGCTTCTTCTGACCAAACAGGAACCGCGCTGTACCGCTGATAGAATCCACGCCGATCGTGGTCATGAACAAACCAAGGCATGCAGCAATCAGGCCCTTGAAAATGCTGTCATTCGACACACCGGCGATAACAGACAGTCCGAACACCGCCAGCGCAAAATATTCCGCAGGGCCAAAGAGCAGGGTGATCTTTGCGATCAGCGGAGCCAGAAACAGCAGAGAAAACGCACTGATCAGACCGCCGATCGTAGAGGCGTACAAGGCCATTTGCAGGGCCTTAAACGCCTGCCCTTTGACGGTCATCGGATAGCCGTCAAACAGTGTTGCCGCATTGGCGGATGTACCGGGCGTATTGATGAGGATCGCCGTGATCGAGCCGCCGTAGGTACCGCCGCAATAAATGGCCAACAGCATCAAGATCGCCATGGTCGGGTCCATGCCGTAGGTCAGAGGAATGCACAAGATAATGCCAAGGTCAGAGGTCAGGCCGGGAATTGCTCCGACCACGATGCCAATAACCAGGCCGACGGGGATAATCAAGAAGTTCTGCCAATTCAACAGAATTTCCAAACCGCCTAAAAATTGTTCCATGATCTTCCTCCTTCCCCGTTACGGCAGAGAGACGTGAAGCACGACTCGGAATACATAATATACGATGCCTACCATGGCAAGGGGGATCGCATAGTAATACCATTTTCTGGCACCATAGTACACCATGATCGCAAGAACCAGGATCACGGTGGAGATGACAAAACCAAAAGGTTTCACCATAAAGCAGTAGGCAACAAGGAACAGGCAATAGAGAATGGAGCGCAGTTCCTTCTTGAAGGCAGCGGAATGAAAGGATTCCTTCGTGACGGTCAATTCCTCTTTTTCCTTCATAAAGATGCCTTCCAGCAAAAGGCAGACGGCAAAAACAAACATGCCGCCGATGGCGATTTTAGGAAGCGTCTGTGCGGTAATAGCGGTTTTCTCCATCGTCTTGACCTGCGTAGGGATAGAAAACCATAAAAAAGAGCTGATAAGGGCAAACACGATGCCCGATATGATCTCATGGTTATACTTGATTTTCATAATAACACACCTCAGTTAAAAAGGAGTGCCCCAAGCCCAAGGACTCAGGGCACCTCAGTCACTTACTGAACCAGAGGGATGTACTGACTCATAGCCTCAGTCTGGGAATCGATCATGCTCAGGATCTCGGCAGCATCGGAATCCCATGCCTTCATGCCCATGCCAGCCATGAACGCCTGGAACTCAGGATCGGCATACACTTCCAGAACAAACTCGCGCAGCTTTTCCTGGATACGGGGATCGACAGAGGAACGGACGGCCAGATAGTCCATACCGGTGAACTCCACGTCAATGCCCTGCTCCTTGAAGGAAGCAATGTGGCCAATGCCTTCCACATCCAGACCTTCGGGGATAAAGGTGCCCAGGCAGTTCAGCTGACCGTTGATCACATAGTCGCGATAGGTCGGGGGAGAACCGATGGCAATATCCACATGGCCGCCAACCAGAGCGTTGATCGCTTCCTGGCCGCCGTCATAAGGCACTGCCTCGCAGGGGATGTCCAGAAGGGCGAACAGTGCGGAGATCATGGTGTAGCTGTCATTGCCGGGGCCGCCGGTAGTTGCATATTTCACCGTGTGGCCAGCGGCAGCGTAATCCTTCAGCTCCTGAATGTTGGTAATCTTGCTGGATGCGTTGCTGAGGATGACAAACTCCGTGATACGGATACCGCAGATGGGGCTGATGTCATCAATGGTATAGTCCACATCAATAAAGCTGGGAGTCAGAGAAAACAGAGGACCGTTGCAGCAGAACAGCGTGTAGCCATCGTCCTCAGCCTCCAGAAAATCGTTCATGCCGATGGTACCGGAACCGCCGGTATGGTTTTCAACGATCATGGGGACACCCAGGATCTTGTCGCTGTAAGAGGCGATCTGACGGGTGATCACGTCAGGACCGCCGCCCAGGCTCCAAGGCTGGATCAAGGTGATCTCCTTGGTGGGCCAATTCAGTTCTTCCGTAGCAGGGGCACCCGTCTCAGACGGAGTACCGGAGGTCGCGGGGGGCTCGTTGGTCTTTGCGCCGCAAGCAGCCATGCTCATGACCATGGCCAGAGCGAGAAGCAGGGATAAGAGTTTCTTGCTTTTCATCGTGGTTCCTCCTTAATTAGTGTTTGGTGGTAAATTTGATAAATTCCGGAGTAATACTTCCAGAATCGATCACAAGAGTGATGGCCTGAAAACCGTCAGGCTGGTGGAAATATGGGGGGTAAGATCGTTCGTCCGTGAAAAGGAATTGCGGCGGCCGGTTTGCGGGGCACATGGCCAAAAGCCGCTCATAAACCTCAGCATTTGCACTCCGGTAGCGGCGATCCGAGGATGCAGTTGTGATCACATACCGCAGCGGCATATCTCCCATAAATTGTTCTGAAATACTATCAACTTGACCGTGATGCGGCAATTTGAGAACGGTTACATTTTTGAGCAAAGAAATATCGACCTCGTCCCAGTCGCCGGGGCAACTATCTGCTGCCGTCAGAAAAACTTCATCCCCTGCTTCGATCCTCAACAGGAAGCTGGTGTGATTGGACATAGCGTCTAACTTGGTCAGGATCTCTGTGATCACATCCATGTCTGTTTCATCATAGGCCCGCTCTATGAAAGCCATGTAATCGCTGATGTTCTTTTCCTTCGGTGCCAAGACGCTGATTTTCAGATCCTCCGCCAAATCCAGCTGGTCATCAGGATGGAGCACATGGACCGGAATTTGTTTGGCATTCGCATCCGATATGATCTCACGGTAGCTGTTCAAAGCCGCCGTATACAAGGGAACACTTCTGGCCGCCCCTTCTTTTGCTTCTAAGGGCTTGCCCTTCAAGAACGGTTCTGCCGGGTAGGGTACATAAATGGCGCCAACACTCACATCCTTCAGCATCGGTAGCAAGCCACAGACATGGTCCTCATGAATGTGAGAAATCAGCAGCGCATCAATATGATGGATCTGTCGGGTTCGCAAATATTCGGCGCAGCGAACACGGTAAGGATCTCCCTCAAACTCTTGCGGCAGATTGCCGCCTCCATCTAAGAGCGCCGTATAGCCCGTGTCTGATTCCATCAAAATGGCATCGCCATATCCGACATTCACAAATGTGATCCGCATTTCTTCACCTCGTTTTTTGTTTTGATAAAAAGAATCTCAAGTGGTTCCGCGAACGATCAGTTCTGTTGGCATTTCAATATACCATTCCGAAAGCTCTTCCCCGTCGATCAGGCGAAACAGCATTTCTACCGCTAACTTGCCCATCTGAAGGGAATCGATCCGCACCGTGGTCAACTCCGGTTCAATGACCCGGCTGACATAGCTGTCATCAAATCCGATCACTGCTACATCTTCCGGAATCCGGAGTCCCATACGCATCGCAGCCTTCATCGCTCCTACCGCAATGGTATCATTGGTACATAGCAGCGCAGTCGGCCGCTCCGGGCAGCTCAGCATTTCACGGGCACAAGTTTCCGCGCACAGCTCATTGGCATCCACATCCCGTATAAACAAAGGATCTACTGTGAGTCCGGCACTAACGATCGCGTCCATGTATCCATTGTGACGGTCATGGTAAATCTGGGGAGAAAAACGTCCCTCCAGCAAAGCGATCCGTCGATGGCCCTTCTGAATCAAATGTTCAGCGGCACATTTTGCCCCATGATAGTTGTCAACAGCGATGCAAGGCAAGTGTTCCATCTGGATCAGATTATTCAGCACAACAACAGGAATGTTCTGTTTGCAAAAGCTTTCGATAGAACTTCGGTCTGTTTGTCCGGCTATGATAACGCCATCCATGTGCTTTTTTATGCTCACTTCTCCGCTGGGCAGACGCACATGGTCATTTGTAGTGACAAAAAGGCCATAGTTCCGTTTCATCGTTTCCTGCATGATCGCTTCCAAAGCCGACGAATAGAACGGATTCAGAATGGCAGGATACTGATTTTCGTGGATCACAAACGTGATATTATCCGTTTTCTGGCGAGCCATTGCTCGGGCGATTGGATTCGGCGTATAATTCAGCTCATTTGCCGCAGCGTAAATCCGGGCCTTTGCTCGCTCGCTAACCGCTTCCGGAGACGCAAATGCACGCGAAACAGTTGCTTTTGAGTATCCACATTTTTTCGCAACGTCGATGATCGTAGCAACCATTCAAATACCCCTCGCCCAAAATGAGAACGTTCTCATATCGTTTGCAAAAATAATGATGGCGTATTGCCCTCATTGCATTTTTAACATATCATGCGCTTCTTTCGTTGTCAACACACTTCTATTTTTTCTACTTTCTGCTGTTTTTTGCTCAAGTTTTTTGTGTATAAACACCAGTATTTCCTCGCTTGGACGCAGTCTGTCCACCCCTTATTCACAAAAACGCAGCTACGCAATGCAGAATAACCTTCTCGCCTGTGGCACAGGTCGTTTGCAGCGCTGGCGCGGTATGAAAAGCGCAGATCGCCGCTTTCTTCTCTGCTGTACAGTGTAACCTGCATGTAATACAACAGAGTTCAACAGCAAGAAGCAAACTGAGATGTCCTTGCAGAGTTTTGCCCCCATTCATCAGTGCTGCACGGTTCCGCAGGTACCGCGATGTCAACAAGAAGGGGACACACGCCTGACGGCGTGTGTCCCCTTCTTTTCCCTATTTTTTAACGGATCAGATCCCGTCCTTCGTCCGGGCCAGGCGGCGGCTCACAGCCATGCCGAAGG
>CABQGZ010000200.1 GCA_902463835.1 uncultured Lachnospiraceae bacterium | reverse complement strand
CCCATACAATGTCTGGTTATAAAGCGCTGCCAGCTTCGACAAGTTTGCCTGGACATAATTCTGTTCAATCTCCTCCAGTGCCGCCTTTACCAGAAGGTTCTCATAGCGCAGCTCGTGCTCCCGTCCGTCATAAAGAAGATGCTGCCAGATAAAATTCGCCATGGTCCACACGGCTGATTCCGCCTCCGGAAAATCATTTCGGAAAATAGGCCAGGAATGGCACATATGATCCCCCACCACCAGCTCCACTTGATTTCCAGCCTGTCGGCTCTTCTGATAGAAGCGTATCGTATCGTCAAAAAGCAGCTCATCCGTCCCTACAAAAAGCTGCATGGGCGGAAGATTCTCCAGATCGCCGTACAAAGGAGACAGCCACGGATGCTTTTTATCCCAGCCGGGAGCATACAGACTGGCCACATCGCACAGCACAAAGCTGTCCTCCGCAAGAATCAAGTCCATCGCCGCCAGATTTGTGTGACTTCCCTCCATGGTATCCATAAATGTGATGGGACTCATAAGGACAGCGGCCGCAGGCAGCGCAAGTCCCTCTTCCTTCAGGCGAAGCAGCAATGCCAGCGCCAGGTTCGCTCCTGCGGACTCCCCGGCCAGAATGAGATTCCCCGGCTTCCAGCCTTCCTCCAGCATTCCACGATACAACGCAAGGCAGTCGTCCAATCCTGCCGGAAAAGGATGCTCAGGCATCAGCCTATAATCAAAATGTACTGCTGAGATCCGAAACTGCTGCACCATGGGCGCCAGAAAAAGCCGCGTCTGGCGAATTCCACCCAGAGACCATCCGCCCCCGTGAATATATACCACCGCCTTATCCCGGGGCGCCCCCTCCGGGGTCAGCCATTCTGCACGTATCCCGCCAATCGCAGCCTGGGTCTGTGCAATTCCCGGGCAGCCGGCATCCTCGGTTGTAATGCGCGCGTCCTGAATCTGCCGCAGCGCTGCATAGCCCACCCTCCGGGGATTGTCGCATGGCGTCAAACGAAGCTTATTTGCAAATCGCAAGTACTCCAAACTAAGCATCTTGGTACCTCCTCCTGAAAACCGTTGACCCACTACAAGGGGTCATATCGGTTTCTTTTTTATAAAATCATATCATACCAGAGAATATGGCGTCAATCTGGCTATTATTAATTCTCTCAATTAAATAGAATAAAGCAGCCGGTTAGAGGCAGATTTCTGCCTCTATCCAAGCCGCTCTCTCCCAATAAACTATAACTTATCTATTTACTCTTTTGCTTTTCTTCCAGCCAAGCATTCCAAGCACCGCAATGCCAAGAACAGCTGCCGCCAGCAATACCACGTACATCACAATATCAAACTCATCCCCCGTTTTCGGGCTGTCACTATCCTTATTGTCCACTGCTGGATCTTTTTTATCTGTGTTGTCTGTGGTGTCATTCTTGTCTGTGGTGTCGTCCTTGTCTTTCTCTCCTGCCGCATTCTCTTCCGCAGTCAATTGAGCGTCTGTTTTCACCGCATCCATGGCTTTTTTCGCCGTCTCCAACGCTGCCAGGATCGCATCTGCCGTAGCCGCCTGGTCAATGGCTGCATTTCCTGCCTCCACAGCTGCATCCAGTTCCGCAATCTGAGCTTCCCGGTAATCCTTATCATTTTTTTCTGCCCTGTACGCAGCAAGGGCCTGTTTTGCAGTCTCATAGTCCTCCAGCTCCGGCCCGTCATAATCCGTTCCGTACACCTCCAGTTCAGAAAGCTGCAAGGCAAATCCTTCTCCGCAGCGCCCAAGACGAGTACCCCGGAAACGTACATAGCGTGCCGCAACCGACTCAAACTCCATGACGCGCGCGCCTACCTGCTCCCAATTGCTGTCATTATACACAGCATACACAGGCACCCAGTTCTCACCGTCTCTCGATACTTCCACACAGTAATCAGCCGGGAAGCATTCCGCTTTTTTGGCTCCGCGGTCATCCCACGCGTTAAACACAATCACCTTATCGATGTTTTTTGTCTTGCCAAGATCATAGCCAACCCATGCTTCCTCCACTGCGCTGAGGCGGTTCACAAGACTGCACCACCCCGCATTTCCCCTGCCAATGGCATCATAGCCAATGCCATCATTGATATTTTTATTCAGCCAGTAAGGTGCCGCCTCATTGCTGTCGGAATACAGTGTCTTTACACCTTCCGCCCGGGCAAGGTTATCCTGCGGTTTGAGCTCTTTATCCACTTCCATCGCTCCATTCAGAGGATGCAGGGCAGGCATACTGCCGTCATCGTGGTAGACCTCCAGTTCGCACAGCTGCAGTTTCCCGGAGGGCGTCCCCTTCACGTTCAAACGCAGATACCGATACTTCGCTGTATCAAACTTCAGCACTGTCGCCTCATTTGCATCCGGCTTGTACCCTGTTTTTTCCAAAATAGTCTTCCACTCAGTACCATCCGCAGAACCCTCCAGCGTAAAATCACTTGGGAACTTATCCGTGCTTCCAGGATACAGATCCACACGATTCATAGTCTGATTGCCGCCAAAGTTCAGAGTAACTGTCACCCCATTCTCTACGTCAGCAGTAAATCCGGGCAGACCACAGCCGTCCGTATAAGTATTGGGAATACGCGCTCCATCTGTCAGCTGATAGGGATTCTTTCCCCGTGCTGTCACAGAAGTATTTTCACTCAGAGCCGCATTTTCCCCGGCCGGTGTCTCGACAAATTCTCCGTAATTCGGCGTCCAGTCATAGTCCGCCGGAACTTTGATCAGGATGCGTCCACCCGGTTCCAGAATTGCGGAATACTCCTGTCCACTGCCAGCCAGAGGGGTAGCCTCTCCATTTTCTTCGCTGATGTATTCCAGGGAAGAGATCTCCTCTGCCACAGTAAAGTCCACAGCCGCTTCCTTCTCATAATCACGGTTTACCAGCATTACGTAATTCTGCTTCGTCTTCCCGTTTCGCATGTAGGATACGATCAGATCTGTACCCTCGGCAGGCTGAAGGAAAAAGTCCTTTGGCAATGGATTGTTGGCTCCGCTTTCCCGTCCGGTGTGATACACTTCCAGCGCCTCCAGACTCATGAGTGTCGGTCCAAGCTTCAGCACTGCATTGTTGATTTCAGCCACATCGTCAAAAATCTCCGTCTTGGAACCATCTGCATTTACAATCGCTGAAGTAAAGGTCTCTCCTACATCCTCAGGGATACGGTATGTAAAATATGCAAGCTGCTTATTGCCGTACGCAATGGCTGCGCTTACATTGTAGCGGATTTCATTGCCATTGGGCTTACGAAACGCGCCGTTAAAACCACAGGACTGAATAAACTGTGCTGTCTTCACGCCATATTTCAGCGCCAGCTTGCGGGCTTCATCGCTGGTTTTAAAGAGATTCGCCTCCAGACAACCACTGTTGGGATAGATGTAGGAGTCCCACATCAGATAATCCAGATCCTTGCCAACCAGATCCAGTAAGCTTGTATAATTGGCCATATTCGGCACAAAATTCAAGTGTACATCCGCAGTGGGCATTGCCTTCTTGATCGGAGCAAAGCAGTGGGCAAAGGGTGCCGCACTTGCCGGCTCATCAATCACGTAATAACCGATCACACCAGGTACATGGGAATATTTTAACGCTTCCTGATAGATCTGTTCATCTGTAAAATCAGCAATCGCGCCCCAGCCCCATGCCTTTTCACTGACCGTAATGCCCATGCCGCGCTCGTAGGCCATCTGCGCAATGGTCATATTATCCTTGTAATTGGCCGTGTTAAGCACGAAGTTCAGCTGAATATTGGTGATCCCTGCCTCCTGCATTTTATCAAGATAGTCATCATTGATATTATAGTTCTGGATTGGCCAGAACGCAGTGATCATAAAGTTCTCCGTGGCCACATAATTATCTACCAGAACCGATACCTCATACTCTGCGCCGGTAGTGGCCTCTTTTACATGAATGGTAGTGTTTCCATACGCAACAGCGATTACCTCGCCATCCTCTGACACGCTGGCAATGGATGAATTCTCAGACTTATAAGTCACCTTTGGCTCACCGATCCCGTAGTAACTTATCTTAAGATAATCTTTATCTCCGGGGATCATGCGCAAGGCCGTCTTATTGATGGAAGCAGCTTCCGCTTCATAAACACCGTACACACTCACCTCGCCAACCTGCGTACAATAGGGCAGTCCGGAATCCCCGTTGTAACCGCCGCTGGTAACATGCAGACGCACATAGCGTCCGCTCACCTTCTGATCCAGATCAATTATCTGCGGACGTGTCACATGTGTATTTCCAGCTTTGGATGCAACGGTTGTAAATGTTTCTCCATCCTCCGAAACCTGAATCTCATATGCGCGCGGGAAGTATACGCCCACATCCGCTCCGATGTAGAACGGATATACCACAAAACGGCTGAGCGCCGCAGAGTTCTTAAGGTCAATTGTCAGATCCGCGATCCCCGTCTTTTCATCTGCTGACTGGTTTGTGGACCACCCATAAGGATCTGTATTGGTAAGCAGACCGTCTGTGGTATGGGCAGCTGCCATCCCCCACTGGGCATTGTCATCCGTAGCAACCGCGCTCTTGCCAAGGGCAAGATTCCGATCAACGCTTCCCGCCGGGATGTAAGGATCGTATGACCCAATATTCCTGGAAAAGCCATACACATTCACCTCGCCAATCTGAGAATGAGGCATCGGGTCATTTCCATATTCCGCCCAGAGCTTCGGATTCGCTTTCGTCACATTGATGCGGACATAACGCGCTTCCGTCTCAGCAAAATCATGTATCACCGCCCCCGTCACATAGCCCCGGGGATCGGGATTCTTGTAGGTGTCTATCGTAGTAAAATTCTCGCCGTCCACAGAGAGCTGCAGCTGATATTCCGCCGGGAAATATTCGCCAACCGCCTTGGAGGTCCAAAAGGGATACACTACCACACGCTCAATATTACAGATGCCGTCCAGGTCAATCTGCAGCCAGGCAATGCCCTGGGAGCCATACGTATCCCATCCAAAAAGATCTGTATCCTCCAGAATCCCGTCTACAACATGCTTGGCCGCCTTGCCAAAATGCGCATTGTCATCGGAAGCAGTAACTCCTTCTTTATTCAATGCCAGATTCAGATATCCGTCCAGCGCGTAATCCTGAAGTCCCAGGGTGGTGTCACTGACAGGAGGCTGCTGACTGCCTTTCACACCATACACCTCCACCTCACTGACCTGAGCATAGGTGCTGGTACTGCCATCCTTCTCCACCACATCTCGGGGCGTCACCTCCACTTTCACCAGAGCCGCATCCACCGTCTCGAAAACAATCTCCTGTGGAGTGGTTCCCACCTCCGGCACATCGGAAGCCTCTCCCACCTTAATCCATTCTTCACCGTCCACAGAGACAGATATCGTATACGCCGTAGGGAAAAACTTCCCCTGCTCAAATGTCACGGGATACAGAACCACCTTGCTGATGCTGGCAGTACCGCCAAGATCAATGGTGGCACTTTCCCGGGCGCTGACATTCCAGCCCAGCTGCTGCTCCGCCGGATAATTGCCGTACTTACCATCCGTAAGATGAGACGGATCGTACAGGCCACCGCCCGCCATAGAGTCCGTGGCCGTCACCGCTTTGTTCCTAGCGACATTTTCCAGCTCTTCCTCCGCAGCTTTCACCGATGGATTACTTCCTTCAAAAGCCGCCAGATAGGTTCCGGAACACATCGCCACCGCCAGAAGCAGGCACAGCAGGGTCTTTGCCAACCGCTTCATACACCTTAGTTTTTTTGAGTCCATAAATAAACCTCCTTTTTTTATTTGCAATTTTAAAGGCTGTTTATTAAATTGGCAATCCTATTTTTTGCTCATTTTGGTGACGATTTTTGCATTATTCTGTACGATTCCTAGAAAAAAGCAGGCAGTGAAGCATCAAATATCTTCTCCGCGCAATACGCAATGGCACCGATCAAAGGCGCGTCTCCACCAAATGTGGAGTGCTTTACGTTAATTTTGCGGTAATCCGAATTCAGCACCCGCTCCTGGATCTTTTCATTCAAAAGCCGTTCCAGGGCATCCCCCCGCACATTAGAATCATATCCCACAATAATGTAGGAGAAGTCCAGCAGATTCACAATATTTGTCATCGCATGAGCGATGTAGTCGCAAAACTCTTCCAGTGCCAGCATTGCTGTCACATTTCCTCTGTTGGCCCCGTCTACAATAGCGAGCCAGTCCAGCTTCTCTCCTGGTCTCAAGGGAACTGCCACATGCAGTGTCTTCTCCAATTCCAGGGCCCGGGCCTTCAGGTTCTCTACGTTTGCGTACAGCTCGAGACAGCCAACATTTCCACATTCGCAGCGGGAGCCCATATAGTTAATGGAGGTATGACCGATCTCACCGCTCTGACCAAAATTGCCATTATACAGTTTATTATCCAGCACACACCCCAAGCCGATGCCGTTCATGATATGCAGATAAGAAAAGTTTTTCTCATTTTGCGCGCTGCCGTAAAGCTT